>CALCSH010000561.1 GCA_937893815.1 uncultured Anaerolineae bacterium
GATCAAGATGGCCAAAGTGCAAAATGTCTCTTTGGCGCCTTCTGAAATCACCGGGATGTGTGGCCGTTTGCGGTGTTGTTTGCAATACGAGTTTGATTCGTATGAGGAATCTCGCAAACTCATGCCCAGACCCAAGCGGATTGTCATCACACCGCTGGGGGAAGGAAAAGTCATCAAGGTGAATCCTCTGATGGAAACTGTTTTGGTCGATTTAGGCGAACAAGGTAGAAAAGAATTCCCCAACGAAGAGATCAAACCTCGAGGGTAATATCCCCTTTGCACGCTGCAGCCAGCATAAAAGGCGCATGAAATTCCCAAACGTCAAGCTTTGAATCCATACCGGAAAAGGGGTGTGTGGTGCTTCGCACTGCGCATCCCTTTTTCGTTTTTCCACCCAATAAAACCCAAATACGACAAATGAAACGAAAAGAGGCTCTTAATGATCGATTTTTTAGCTGAAGCACAATCCTTATTTGAATATACGCGCGATTTGCGCCGAGATTTTCATCAGCACCCTGAGCTTGGTTTTCGGGAAGTACGCACCGCTGGGATTGTCACCAAAGAGTTGAACGCCCTGGGATTGGAAGTGGCCAGCGGGATCGCTGAAACTGGCGTGGTGGCGATGATCGAAGGTGCTCGTCCCGGCCCGGTGGTGTTGCTGCGTTTTGATATGGATGCGCTGCTGATCGAGGAGGAAACCGGTGCGGAATATGCATCGCAAACCCCGGGGGTGATGCACGCCTGCGGGCATGATGGGCACACGGCTATTGGCCTGACGGTGGCGCGCTTGCTTCATGCGCATCAGGCCGAGATGGCCGGTTCAGTAAAACTGGTGTTTCAGCCCGCAGAAGAGGGTCTCGGCGGTGCGAAACGCATGGTCAACGCGGGTGTGCTGGAGAATCCACGGCCCAAATACGCCTTGGCACTGCACCTGTGGAATGAAAAGCCGCTAGGTTGGCTTGCGGCAGCGTCAGGGCCTATGATGGCTGCCTCCGAGACCTTTTCTATGCGGCTTACGGGCAGGGGTGGTCATGGCGCGTTACCGCATCATGCGGTTGATCCTGTACTCGCCGCCGCGCAAATTATCACTGCGCTGCAGGGCATTGTGGCCCGCAATGTTGACCCGGTGGAAACGGCGGTTATCAGTGTAACCAATTTGCATGGCGGTTCCACATTCAATGTCATTCCTCCTTATGTTGACTTGCAGGGCACTATCCGTACATTCAAGCCGGAGATCCGCGAATTGGTGCTGCGTCGCTTCCACGAAACGGTGGAGGGCATTGCCCAGGCATTTAATTGCGCCGTAGAAATTAAGATTGAATCGATTACTCTGGCGGTGGATAATGACCTCGCGCTGGCGGAGCATGTACAATCGGTCGCCACAAAAATGTTCCCCGATGCAACGTTGACTACTCAATTCCAGACCATGGGTTCGGAAGATATGGCGTATATGATGGATGATATTCCCGGCTGCTACTTTTTAGTGGGGTCGGCCAACTCGGAGAAGGGCCTGGATGCCAAGCATCACCATCCCAAATTCGACTTTGATGAAGCGGCCTTGCCGCGCGCCGCGGCGTTGATGGCGGCGGTAGCGATTGATGTGCTCCAAGGGCGATAGTCCCTGATAGCGCGACGTTGCTCAGTAGTTTTCGAGCACCCCCAAGAAACCCGGCTTCACTACGAAGCCGGGTTTCTTGCCTATCTGGAGAAACCACAACGAATTTGGCTCGTATCTTTGCAAATTCCCATCTTTTTTACTCGTCAGCAGCATATTGAACAACTCATGATTTCACGCAAAGCCGCAATACCCATTTGCGTTTTTCGCGCCTTCGCGGTTCAAAGATAAGATGTGATTGGCTCATTTCATCGGTTTATTCTTGACCCGCGAAAAGGAGAGTGCTACAATTACGCTATTATTCATATTAATCATAGTTATGCAAATTTCAAGGTGATTTCATGGGTCATTGGCGCAATTCATCAGAATTTTTCGAATATTTGGCAGAAACTGCCCAGAAAGATCCGGACGAAACACAACTTCCGGCGATGAATTTGTTAAGCGATGAATTAGGCGTGAGTGTAGCCCGTTTGCGAGAGCAGCTTGAAGTTGCCAAAGCACTGGGCTTGGTGGATGTACGTCCTCGCACCGGGATTCGTCGCCAGGAATTCAGCTTTTTGCCCGCCGTTTGGCAGGCGCTCTCATATGCCATCAAGATTGATCGTACCCAATTCGACCACTATTCCGGGCTGCGAAAACATGTGGAGATGTGCTATTGGCACGAGGCAGTTTCAAATCTTGCCGAAGATGATTTCAATGTACTCCAGGGCTTTATCGATGGCGCCTGGAAAAAGTTACGCGGCACACCCATCCGCATTCCGCATTATGAACATCGCGAGTTCCATTTATCAATCTATCGGCGTTTGGGGAATCCCTTTGTTTTAGGCCTATTGGAAGCTTATTGGGAAGCCTACGAAGCTGTTGGGCTAAATGTGTACGCCGACTACGATTACCTGAAAGAAGTGTGGGGGTATCACCAGAAAATGGTCGATGCCCTGAAATTGGGTGATGTGGAAACCGGGTACCGCGCTTTAGTCGAACACACTGATTTGTTGTATCATCGACCGGGAACTGAATCACCTGAATGGTAGTACGACTTGCCTCCCGGGGCAGGAATATTCCGTCATCAAATAATTATTGTCGAGGAGTGAAATGTCAACTGACCCATCACCAATCCTAACTCAAGCCTCTCCCCAGTCGGTGGTGAATAATTTTTCAATCACCGTGGGCACAGAGAATGGCTCAGGGAGCCAAACATCCAATTTGACCCTGTTGCGCGCATTTTTCAAGATGGGTATTCCGGTGTCAGGGAAAAATCTCTTTCCATCGAATATTCAGGGTCTGCCCACCTGGTACACGATCCGTCTCAGCAAAGATGGTTATATTGCCCGTAGTGACACCACGGAAATCGTTATAGCAATGAATGCAAAAACATTTGCCCGTGATTTGGCGTTAGTTGAACCGGGTGGTGTTTTCTTCTACGATGACGATATCAAGCAGCCCATCCAGCGCAAGGATATTACCGTATATCCGATGCCTGTAAAACAGATTTCTGTGGCATCCGACGCGCCGAGTAACCTGCGATCCTATGTTGCCAATATGGTCTATGTAGGCGTGCTGGCACAAATTATCCAGATTGATGTCGATAAAATTTGTCAAGCGCTCGAATTTCATTTTAAAGGGAAACAAAAACCCATCGATCTGAATTTTAACGTTGTCAAAAGTGCCATGGAATGGGCGGCAGAGAACCTTAAAAAATCGGATCCATTCAGCGTTGCTCCTATGGATGCGACCAGTGAATTTATTATGTCCAGTGGTAACACCGCTGGCGCCCTGGGGTCAATTTATGGCGGCATTCAGTTTGCCGCCTGGTATCCGATTACGCCGGCATCCAGCCTGGCGGAGTCGCTCAATCAATATTTACCCAAATTGCGCAAGGACCCCAAAACCAATAAGAACACTTTCGCGGTGGTGCAGGCCGAGGATGAGTTGGCTGCCATCGGTATGGCGATTGGCGCAGGGTGGGGTGGCTTGCGTTCACTGACTTCAACATCTGGGCCGGGTATCAGCCTGATGTCAGAATATGCGGGCTTGGCTTATTTTGCCGAAGTCCCAATTGTCGTTTGGAATGTCCAGCGCATGGGGCCAAGCACCGGCTTACCCACGCGCACCTCCCAAGGTGATATCAACCTGACCTATTATTTGGGTCATGGGGATACCAAACATGTGGTCTTATTGCCGGGATCGGTGAACGAGTGTTTTGAATTTGGCTGGAAAGCGTTTGATTTGGCCGAAACTTTCCAAACCCCGGTATTTGTCCTCAGCGATCTTGATCTGGGGATGAACCAATGGATGACGCCGCCCTTTGCGTATCCCGATAAACCTATCGAACGCGGCAAGGTGCTCTGGGAAGAAGATCTGGACAAGCTGGAGGATTGGGGGCGCTATCTTGATCTGGATGGTGATGGCATTCCCTATCGAACTGTTCCCGGGAATCGCCATCAACGCAGCGGTTATTTCACACGCGGCACGGGGCATGATGATTATGCCAATTACAGTGAAGAACCCGATCAATGGGTGAATAATATGGATCGGTTGAATCAGAAATTTGAATTGGCACGCACAGCGGTTCCTGATGCCGAACTATTCCCCAACGATGGCGCGAAAATCGGCGTGATCGCCTTTGGCTCAGTGGACCCGGCCGTGAAAGAGGCTCAAGACCTATTGCTTTCCGAAGAGATAGCGGTGGATTATTTGCGCTTGCGTGCCTTGCCAATTACCGCGAAGGTGCGCGAATTTGTCCGCGCTCATGAGCGGGTATATGTTGTCGAAATGAACCGCGACGGCCAGATGCATCAAATATTGACGATTGAAATTCCCGATTGCGCGATGAGCCTGATCTCATTGCCACAAAATGATGGCCTGCCCTTGACGGCTACTTGGATCGAAAATGCAATTTTGAATAAGGAGCGCAACTGATATGGCTGCCACGCTATCTCCAAAAGTAAATCTGGTTGATCTTTCGAAGGCCGATTATCGCGGCGCTACGACGACCCTTTGTCAGGGCTGCGGGCACAATTCAATTACCAGTCAAATTATTTCGGCATGTTATGACCTGAGCATAACTCCGGAAGATATCGTTAAATTTAGTGGGATTGGATGTTCCAGTAAAGCGCCCACATATTTCCTGAGCCGGGCTTTCGGCTTTAATGGCGTACACGGGCGTATGCCCTCCCTGGCAACTGGCGCGCTTTTCGCGGATACTTCCCTGACAGGGATAGGTATGAGCGGTGATGGCGACAGTGCCAGCATTGGTATGGGGCAGTTCAAGCACGTGATGCGCCGCAATTTGCCGCTGGTGTATATTATTGCCAATAATGGCGTCTATGGTCTTACAAAAGGACAATTTTCTGCCACAGCGGAAGAAGGTCTTAATCTCAAAGGACAGGGGCAGAATCAGTATATGCCGATTGATATTGTTTGGGAGGCCGTGATTAGCCATGCTACCTTTGTCGCACGCTCCTTCGCTGGTGATCCGAAACAAGTTCGTGAATTGCTCAAAGCTGCACTCAGCCACCGCGGGATTGCTGTGTTGGATATAATCAGCCCTTGTGTGACGTTCAACAACCAGGATGATTCGCATCACTCCTACGCCTGGGGCCGCGATCACGAAGTGGCGCTACATGATCTTTCCTATGTGCCCGTAGCTGAAGAAATCATGGTGGATTATGACGATGGTGAAGCCAAAGAAGTCACCATGCACGATGGCTCGCGCATCATGCTACGCAAAGTCGATAAGGATTATGATCCCACAGACCGCGCCAACATTCTGTGCATGCTCGAAGATGCCAATCGCCGCCAGGAATTGCTCACCGGTTTGATTTATATTGACACGGAGCAGGAATCATTATTCGATATGTATAATTTGCCAGATGAAGCGCTCAACCGGCTAACGCCGGACCGTATTCGACCCTCGCGCGAGTCGATCGACGAAATTAATGCCCTGATGTTTTAGAACAAAAAAAGCAGCGAACGCTCAAGCGTTCGCTGCTTTTTTTGCGATGTTCCCTAATGGCGACAGTTAATTCAGTTCGGGCATTTGCCAGGGAATGCGCCAATAGAGACCTCCACCGCCTTCTCGGGACATCAGTTTGTTGCTGATAAACGCGCGTCGTAACGTCGCCGAATCGGGATGGTACTGTTGGATAGTCGTATTGATCTCTTTTTCGGTGTAGCGTTTATCTTCATCAAATTTGTTGATTAACCATTTAAGAATCACCAAACGTTTCTTATACCCATACGGAATTTCGATGATCTGGTCGCCATCCAAATAGGTTTCCAGCACCTTCCGTTGCCAGGCATCATACTCAATATCCCCCGCCAGATCAATCACCTTCTCTTTGCTAAACGATGAAAAGACATCCTTTGAAAGGATGTGTAGATGGTCGAGATCCAAACGGTAGAGATGATCATTGCCATCCGTGCGCATGGCAACCAGGCTCAATTCTTTCAACGTAGCGAGATGATGCGAAACCGTTGGTGCTTTGAGCGCCAATAGTGTGGCTAACTCATCAACGCTGCACTCGCGTTGGGCGAGCAATCCCAAAATCTTGAGACGGTTTTCATTCGCAAGAGCCTTGAAGAATTGTAAAAGCATTTCGGTTTGATCTTGTGGCATTTCAGACTTCCTTCCGTGAGCATAATGATTGGCGATATTATAGGGTCTATAAGTAATTTGGCATTGTCAAGGTAATTAGCGTAACTACTCTGGCTAACGCCCCAGGCACACTCCTTTTTCGGGTTCTTTCTGTTCGATGCTGTGCGGTTTCCAATTAGAAAAACATCTAAATAGAATATTATCGAATAAGGATCAGGATGTCAAGACCAAAGTTAGAAAAACCGCGCGCATCCTATAGGAATGTTATTTTGGCCGCAGGTTGAACACGTGCGGCTTTTTTATGTCAAAGTGCAGTATTTACTCGCTTTTTGACATCTTCGGTGCGGTGCATCGGAGGGAAACAGCCACGGCGTACTTCTA
>CALCSH010000562.1 GCA_937893815.1 uncultured Anaerolineae bacterium
CACTGATCCTAACCCATATCGCCCGCTTTGCCTACATCGAGGTGATTGTTTGGGTCCAGGCGTCCCAGACGGATTTCCTGACTCAGCGCCAGGATATACCGCCGTACCAGCGATTCGCCCTCGACAAAACGGTAGTTGATATGCGCGTTGCCATTGCCAACGTGCTTGAAGCGTAAGCGCCAGACAGTGTTATCAAAATTGTACGTTTCACGTCCGCCAAACCACGCCCAGGGCGCACCTTCGCGGGCAGCAATCACGAGATTATCGGGGTTCTCAGGGTCTCCTTCCACAGTCCAACCGATAGAGCCACCTTCAATGACATCCCATTCCTGAGCCTTGCCATCTTGAAGGTCTTCAATGTAGACAAGTTTTTCGTTGGGAGCACAGGCATTCACGGCCAGCAGACCATTCGGATCACGCTCCAGCGTGTAAGTGAGATCATTTTGGCCGCGCTCAATCATCTCGGCGATTTCGAGGGGGAAATATCCGGGAGCAGTGATTGAGAATGTGATCGAACTCCCGGGAAGGTTCTCCCAGGAAACAAGGCCATTTTCGTCTGAAGTTAGGATATCACCCGCCAATTCAATTTGCGCGCCCGCAAAGGGTTTGCCTTCTTCATCAATGATCGAAATGTTCGCGGCATAGGGGATGGGTGTTGGCGTCAGCGTTGGCGTAGATGTGGATGTTTGCGTAGGGGTTGCTGTCCACGCGGCGGCGGTCATCGTGGCAATTTCTTCCGGCGTAGGCCCACAACTTACGATCATGAAGAGCAATAATCCAAATACAAGAACCATAATTATTTTGTGCTTCATCAGCTTGCCTCCTTTGTTCGATTATCCAAAATGATTGTCGTCAATGGCTTTAATGGATACCAATAAATCGCCCCCCGATTGATACCAGTATAGATAAAAACAAAACGGTGCTATATAGTGCTTAAGTACTTTTATAGCACCGCACGTGCGGAGACGAGAAATACTCCAAATGTCGGCAATCCAACGGATATTACCCTTTGGCTGGAGTTTTCTCCACAACATCGTTATATAACTCCACCATCCGCGTAGCAATATTTTTCCAATCGTAATCTTGAGAAAAATTAACTGCCTTGCACGACATTTCGCGGCGCAGTGTATGATCTTGCAACAAAGTGGTCAGGCGCTGACTGAGCATTTGAGCATCGCCAACAGGAATATGATAACCGGTTTCCCCATCTCGAATTAAAAAAGCCAGACCCCCAACCTGAGAAGCGACGACCGGCGTGCCGCAAGCCATAGCCTCGAGTGCGACCATGCCAAACGACTCATAATGAGAGGGCATGATGACTGCATCGGCGGCAGAATAATAGTATGGTAACGTTTCCTGGCTGCGACGGCCCAGAAACGTCACAAAATCATCCAGGCCATATTCGCTGCTTAAATCTTGCAAGCGGGTCATCTCGACACTGCGAGCCTCGCGGCTGAGATGCGGTTCGCCCCCGATAATCGACATACACAAATGATAACGCTCCAGCACGCCCTGTTTGCGCATTAGCGCAATTGCCTGAATCAGGGTATCAATGCCTTTGAGGGGTTCGATACGGCCGACAAATAGCAACATGCGATCATCGACGGGAACGCCGATAAATTCTTTGGCCTCATCGGGCGGAATCGGATAAAAGTGGCTGGTATCCACCCCCGGGGGAATCACGCGGATATGCGCTGCATCGGCATGGTAAAGCCATTCCAGTTGAGCCAACTCCGCCACAGTAGCCGCCACAATCCGATCTGCCAAACGGATCACCTTATTCTCACCCTGAATTCGGTATTCGCCCTCGGCTTCATCTTCGCTGCGAGCAATGCGCTGCTTCATCATCCCCAACGTATGGAACATATGCACCACGGGCACGCCCCAGGCCGCCTGCAGTTCACTGGCGGCAATCCCCGACATCCAGTAGTGGCTGTGAATCAGATCGTATTTAAAATTTTTCTTCTCGGCAAATTCGAGGATATGCTCGACAAAGGTGGGCAAATACTCGGCTAACTGTTGTTTGGGCAAAGGCACTTCTGGCCCGGCTGGAACATGGATCACGCGATTGCCATAGCCCAAGTCGTGTGAAACATGCGGCGCGTGTTCGTCCTGAGAGCGGGTATAAATATCAACGACAATGCCCATGCGCCCCAATTTTCGGGTTAGCTCACGCACATAGACATTCATGCCGCCGGTGTCTTTACCACCCAGTATTGCTAATGGGCATGTGTGGTACGATAACATGGCAACGCGCATGGTTTGCTCTCCAAATCCGGTTCTACGATCGCTACCGCGAGATAGGCTAAACTGCTACATCTCAGGGTCTCTGGGAAACCCCATGGTAGTTGTCCAGAATCAGGGGTTTCTCACGGCAGTTCCTAAAGACCCAAATCTCAAGCTTGCACAGTTGGGAATTTGCTTGGTATAATCCTGCCCGCGCCACCGTAGCTCAATGGTAGAGCAATCGCTTCGTAAGCGATCGGTTAAGGGTTCGATTCCCTTCGGTGGCTCTTTTGATTCAATGCGCACAAGTCCCAAAGCACTCAATGATTAGCGAGTATTCTATCACGCAAACATGCTACTTCCAATTAACGATCGGGGGGTCTTTGGAACTGTTGTGATGAATGCCCACAAAGCCCGACCAGGAGGAGAAATGAAACATTCTATCGCAGACATTATGCAAGGCTCCATTCAGGGTAAGGGGATTCAAAC
>CALCSH010000563.1 GCA_937893815.1 uncultured Anaerolineae bacterium
TGCCGCTGTGACCACATCGCCCCACACACGACCTGTTTTTCGAATTTCTACTTTCTCGGCGGTAATATCGCCGCGCAAAGCTCCGGCAACAATCACAACATGCGCCCGCACATGCTCGCAGGTGACACGGCCATTTTCCCCTATCACTAGCATACCGCGCAGGGCAATTTCGCCATCGAGCGTCCCTTCGACACGCACGCCGCCACTACCACTGATAGCCCCCTTCCAGGTGATGCCAGAGCCCAATACCGAGGTGACCCGCGTGACTGGAGTTGGCAAACTGGCGCTTTCAGAAATATCATCTTTTTTCTTGAACATGATCTGAGTTTACCATAGAGACGCAAAAACCGGGGCAAGCGGCACGTGCTACCAACCCCGGTTTTTGGGCTAATCTTTTTCTACTCAGTTTGTTCGCGGGCAGTTGGTACCCCCAGAATGCTGTATCCCGAATCGACATAAATTACCTGCCCAGTGGTCTTGGCACCCAATTCGGAACAAAGAAAAACAGCCGTGTTGCCAACATCTTCAATCGTAATTTCCTGCGGAAGCGGGGCAAATTCGGTGAACTGTCGATACATATCTTTGAAGCCTGTAACTCCTGCCGCGGCCAGCGTGCGGATTGGCCCGGCAGAAATAGCATTGACACGCACGTTTTTTGGGCCGAAATCATAGGCCAGATAGCGCGTGGATGCTTCTAGCGCGGCTTTGGCAACGCCCATCACATTATAGTTGGGGGCTACTTTTTGGCTGCCGTAGTAGGTGAGGGTGAGTAATGCACCGCCGGGACGCAATAGCGGCTGAAAGGCGCGAGCCAGGGCCGTAAACGAGTAAACGCTGATATCCATCGCCAGGCGAAAACCTTCCCGGCTGGTATTGTAGTAGGCACCCTGTAATTCATCGCGATTGGCAAATCCGATCGAATGTACCAGAATATCAATCTCGCCAAAATGAATTTTGGCTTTCGCTGCCGCCTGTTCAATAGCCGCATCATCCGAGACATCGCACGATTCGATAAAGGATACACCCAGTGACTCGGCGAGGGGCCGCACACGCCGCTCCAGAACTTCTCCGGCATAGCTGAATCCCAGTTCTGCGCCATGTTGGTGAAAGGCCTGGGCAATTCCCCAGGCGATCGAACGTTTATTTGCAAGACCAAAAATAAGGGCTTTTTTGCCTTCCAGTAATTTCATCTGAGCCTCCAATAAAAACCGCCTGGTTTCCCTGTGCAGTAGGATTTATAATGTTTACGGATACGTACCTGCTACCGGATAACAGCCTGATGGCTGAGTCGTCTCGGAGATTTTGCAGGTTGGGTATATTAACCCCCCAACTGGACAAAAGGTGACGCAATTGTTAAAAATTTGTTCCACCCTACGGCAGCGCGAAACGATCATCTTGCTGGATCGTTCGTTGTAGCCCATCTTCCAAAGAAATTTTCGGCTCAAAATCCAATTTTTCGCATGCCAGAGATAAATCTGCGCACATACGATCAACCCCGGAGCTGGCGCGGGGGTTAAAAATCAACTCTGCTGAGCTATCGGTGAGAGTCATGATCATTTGTGCCAAATCACGCACACTGGTTTCAGTTCCGCTTCCTACATTGATCACTTGTCCGTCAATCGACGGCGCAGTTGCGGCGGCAACCATCGCCTGAATCGCATCATCCAGATAGATATAATCGCGAGTCTGATCGCCTCCCCCATGCACGACAATGCTGCCATTTCGCACCGCCTGTCGAATGAAGTTTGGGATCACCGGCGGGTGTGATGGAGGTAGATTCTGTCCAGGGCCGTAGGCGTTAAATACGCGTAAACTGACTGTCTCGATCCCCCAAAGCTCCCCGATGGTTCGCACATACGATTCCGAAGAAAGTTTACTGACGGCATACGGCGAATCGGGAGATGGCCTGTTTTTTTCCTTGAGTGGCTGCCGCGCTTGCTTGCCATAAATTGCCCCGGAAGAAATGAAGACCACCCGGCGCACGCCTACATCGCGCATGGCTTCCATCAGGCTCACGGTACCGCCAACATTAACGGCATTATACTCACGGGGATAGAGAATTGATTCGGGGACAGATACCCGCGCTGCTAAATGATATACGCAATCCACATTCTGAAGCAGGGTCCACAACTTGGGGCGATCATTGACATCCCCACGCGTGAAATGGACGCTTTTATCCAGGGCCTGCGGGTCTCCTGTGGAGAGATCGTCCAGCCCGCGTACTTGCTGCCCATCGCGCACTAAATTATTCGCTAAAGCAGCGCCCAAAAAACCGGCTGCACCGGTGATTAAAAAATTCATCCAATTTGATCCTTCGAGTTGAATGGCCGGAAACGATTATAGCACGGGAAAACTTCGCCAAGAACTATTCAGCCAGGGGTATTAAGGAATTGCCGTGAGGCACATCGTATATGGACGATCACATAATGCTTTCTGTCGGTTCGTTTTAATAAAACCTTGACTAGAACATGTGTTCTGTTACAATTCAGAAATGATAGGGCGCCCCGAACCGTTGAAGTAGCGGGACGCCCTGATGGCCTATCCACAAGGTGGACAGGGTATGTTTATTATATCAAGTAGATTCAGAGAAACCAATAAACTCCTGCCACCGCGACACAAAAAAGGAGTTGCACCACGATGACGAAAGTGATTATTATCCAAGGTGGCAGTCTGGATAGTTATTACGAGCAAACGCTCAACTATCTACACCAAAAATACCACACCTATCCATCGAACCTGCTTGACCTGTATATAGATCCAAACCAGATGGCAGAAAATGGAATGTATGAACGATTGGCGCGCGATACCGCCGCCAGCGCGTCCGTAGATATCAGCTTACCCCCCGGAAAAATTGTGTTGTAGGAGTTAGGACTTACGCAACTCGATAAAAAATATCCCGAAAATAGGGGTGTGGGGGGGC
>CALCSH010000564.1 GCA_937893815.1 uncultured Anaerolineae bacterium
CCAATCGATATTCCCCGGCTCTTGTCCAGTTAAGCGATAGTAGCGCGACTCCAAATCCCGAATCAGGGCGCGATTGTGGGTCAGCACCAAAAATGATTTGCCGGGATACAGTTCGTTGAGCAGGCGCAGGCGATAGAGCAAAATCAGCGATTTGCCGCTGCCCGTCACCCCGTTGACCAGATTCAGGCGAAAATTCTGCGCCAGTGGTTCACCATTTTCGCCCAGGGTCAGGTCAGTTTTCAGGGCAGTTTCCTGGTCATAATCCAGCAAAAACTCTGTTAGCTCAGCCTCCAGATGGCGGTTTGGCGCTTTGCGCACGGTCAGCGCTGCGGGGACGATGACCTCCGGTGTGAAGGCTTGCCGAAGCTGCTCCCACTGGGATTCGGTGAGCGGCTTGCCTGATGAAAAATCGGTTGGGGAATCTTTTCCCAGCCATTGGATAGAGGCGTCGCTGGAGGTCGGGCGCGCCGCCTGGAGTGGTTTCTGCTCGATATTGGGGAAGACCACCGCGGTCTGGATGCAAGGCTGGGAGGCCTGCCCGAAGGTTTGTCTGAACTCGGAGAGAAAATTGCCCAAGACGCGCGCCTCGGCAGCGCCCAGTTCCGGTTGGTCGCTTTCCAGCAGCAGCAATTGGGCCGCCGGGCGGGCCTCCTGCGTACTGGCCGAACTGACCTTAATTAGCAGCGCCGCTCCCCCCGGGGTGCGGATCAGAAAATCCGGCGCTTCCGGCGTCCACGGGGCCAGATGGTGCCAGACAAAATAGGCCTCGGGCAAGGCTTTCAGCGCCCGGAAGGTTTTTAGGACTTCGGGCGGCAGCACCCCCACCGGGTTGGCCGGAAAAATCGTCGCCATCAGTAATGCTTCCCTTGCGAAAGATCGAAAGTCGTGCAGTGGGCCAGTAAATCGCGCAATAAATCCACCCAGACGCTATCGTCCGGGTCTTCGGGCTGTGCCCGCAAAACCTGGCTGCTGCCTACCAAAATCAGCTTGGTGCGCGGGCGCGTGATAGAGACATTCAGGCGTTCTGGTTGGAAGTAGAAATTCGCCAGCCGCCCGGCAAAAACCGGGTTGGAGGTGGTCATCGAGACGATTATGACCTCGCGCTCCTGGCCTTGCATGCGCTCGACGGTGTCCACAACCAGTTCCCTGAGGGTTTCTTCGGAGGGCATCACCCGCCGCAGCAAGCGCCGGATCAGGCGTCCCTGTGCCCGGAAGGGAGCGATTACGCCGATCTGCCTGGGGTGGATTTTGGCGCGCATCAGGCTTTGGATGAGTTCAACGACGACTTCGGCCTCCGCTCGGCTGCGCACCGAAGCGTTGCGGTGCCCCAGGTCGAGGAATACGGCGGGATGCTCCGGGGAGAGGGCAAAGCCCCAGGAATCGGAATTACCACTGAGTTCCAGCCGCCGCGCCCCCACCTCGGGGGCAGGTTGCAGCCGGTTCTCGTAGAACATCCGGCTGGGCCAGTCGTTGAGTTTATCATTCAAACGATAGGTTACATCCAGCATAGTTTCATAACCGCGGCCATTCAAATAGCCAAAGATGGAAGTTTTGCCGATCTCGGTTGCTCCCGATGAGACCACCGGCGGGAGCTGGCGGTCATCGCCGATGAAGATGTAGCGCTCCCCGGCCAACATGCCCATCATCGCCAGGGGCAGGGTGATCTGGGAGGCCTCGTCGAAAATGACCACATCGAACTCCACATTGGCGAGGCGCTGCGAGCGCGTGGCGAAGGGCGTTGCTCCGACGATATAGCCATGCTCGGAATAAGCAAAATCAGCTTCGGCAAAATAATGGTAATTGAGTGCCAGTAGATCGCGCGCAGCGCCGTGCTGCCCAATTTTGCACAGCGGCAGCGCCGGGTCGAGGCGGTAGATTTTGTTGAGGGCGTTATTGATGGCTCGATGGGTCAGGGCGGTGACCAACACCCGATAGCCATCTGCCGCCAGCAGCCGCGCCAGATGTGCCAGCACCAGGGTTTTGCCGGTTCCCGGAGGCCCCTGGATGAGATAGGTCAGGTCGGTGGCGTAGGCGTTTGCGAGGGCCTCGCATTGGGTGTCGTTGAGAGCCTCGTCCTGGGCGGCCTCCCAGGCGCGCTCATAGCGGGCGTAATCAATCGTGGGGGCCAGGTCGCCACTGATCAGCGGCAAAATGAAATCCCGCCCCCGCACCGTGTCGCTGACCTGATCGAGCGTATCCAGGAACATGCTGCTCAAATCCAACATGCTCTCATCGGCTATCCATCCGCCGGGATATTTTTGCAGCAAAAAAGGTTTGCCATCCGTGACGATCACATCCAGGCGGGTTTCGTCATCATAGTCCAGAAAGCACTGGATGGTCTCTGGCCCGCGGGGATTGCCGCGGTGCAGCACCAGCAGGTCGCCATCGCGAAAACGCGAGTCGTTGATGCGGCACTCCAATTTCAGCGCTTCGCTTTTCATCCCGGTAACGTGCAGCCCTTCGATGGCATAGCCTTGCTGGACGCGTTGCGCCAGCGGCAATGACCACTGTTTTTCGAGTTGTAGGCGTTGGGTTGCGTATTCGCGGCGGATGAAGGATTTGAGCCGCTCAAGCAGCTTCAGGTAGTCGGTGGACATTGTGCCCCCAAATTGGCGTTATGGGTTCAGCCATTCAATATGAACAATTTCGGCTACGGATTGGAATTCGGGATCGCCGGTCAGGATGATACCATTTTCTTTTTGAGCCAGCGCAACGACAAAGGCATCGGCGTAGGGAAGCGCATAATTAGCCTTGATATGGGCGGCATCCAGCACCAAATTGCGAGCCGCATCCACGATTGCGATGGGTAAACTTACGATGAGGGCTTGTACCTCCTGGGCCTTTTCTAGCCCGCGTCGCCGCTCGGTCATATACAGAACTTCCCCCATGTTGATCGTGCAAAGTTTCAGGATGCAAGACT
>CALCSH010000565.1 GCA_937893815.1 uncultured Anaerolineae bacterium
ACCCGTGCAGGACGCCTGATTGCGGCAAAAAACCTGATTCAGCACGGCATCGAAGGCCTGGTTGTGATCGGTGGGGATGGCTCACTCACCGGGGCGAATATCTTTCGACAGGAATGGTCTGGCCTGGTGGAAGAATTGGCCCAAACCGGGGCAATCACCTCTGAGCAGACTGCGGCACATCCGAACCTGTTGATTGTCGGACTGGTTGGCTCCATCGATAACGATTTCGCCGGGACCGATATGACCATTGGCACCGATTCGGCTTTGCACCGCATCACGGAGGCAGTGGATGCCATCACCAGCACCGCCGCCAGCCACCAGCGCACCTTTGTCGTCAAAGTGATGGGGCGTAACTGCGGTTACCTGGCCATGATGGGCGCTCTGGCCTGCGGCGCCGATTGGGTGCTGATTCCCGAAAGTCCGCCCGATGTTGAAAACTGGCAAGAAGTCATGGCTGAACGCTTACGGGCTGGGCGGGCCGCCGGACGGCGTGACAGTATTGTGATTCTGGCAGAGGGCGCTCGCGATCGGGATGGTAATTATATTGGCAGCAGCGACGTGCAACGCGTGCTCGAAGAGCGTCTAGGCGAAGATGTACGCATCACCGTGTTGGGACATGTGCAACGCGGGGGGCGTCCGAGTGCATTTGACCGCAATCTGGGCACATTTTTGGGGTACGAAGCTGTTCACGCCATTATGGACGCACAGCCCGAAGATGATCCGCTGCATATTGGCATCAAAGGCAATCGCGTGACACGGAAATCTTTGTTGGATTGTGTCGATGCCACCCAGGCCATCGCCAAAGCCATCAATGCCAAAGAGTATCCAAAGGCAATGGAATTGCGTAGTTCCAGTTTTACAGATGCCTTCAACACACTCAAGATTATGGTGCGCGCCTTACCGCATCCTCCCACACCAGGGCAAAAACGCTTTCGGATTGGAGTGCTCAATGCAGGCGCGCCCGCCCCGGGGATGAACACCGCCACCCGGGCAGCGGCCCGCCTGGGGCTGGATCGTGGGCATATTATCCTGGGCATTAGCAACGGCTTCGAGGGCTTTGCCGCGGGCGAGTTGGAAGAATTCCAATGGATGAGCAGCAGTGGATGGGCTTCGCGCGGCGGCTCCGAACTAGGCACTAGCCGACATGTGCCCAAAGGCAGCGATTTATACAATATCGCCCGCAATATTGAGATTTACGAAATGGATGCCTTACTGATTATCGGCGGCTGGAACGCTTATGAATCGGCCTACAAGCTATATAGCGAACGCAATAGTTATCCAGCGTTCAATATCCCAACCATTTGCGTACCGGCTTCGATCAACAACAACCTGCCCGGCTCCGAGTTGAGCATTGGCGCGGATTCAGCGCTGAACAGCATTGTCGATGCAGTGGACAAAATCAAACAATCGGCTGGAGCCACACGGCGTTGTTTTGTAGTCGAGGTGATGGGGCATTGGTGCGGATACCTGGCGCTGCTGGGCGGTATGGCTACCGGTGCGGAGCGCGTCTACATCAATGAAGAAGGGGTTACCCTCAGCGATATGCAGCGTGATTTGGATGATTTGAGCCGCGGCTTTAAGATTGGCAAACGCCTGGGGCTGATGATCCGCAACGAATATGCCAACCCGGTGTATACCACCGCTTTTATGTGCGCACTCTACGAAGAGGAAGGGCAAGATTTATTCGATGTGCGCCCGGCGATTTTGGGCCATCAGCAACAGGGGGGTGATCCTTCCCCCTTCGACCGCATCCATGCCACGCGATTGGCGCGTCTGAGTATCGATTATTTGATTGACGAGTGCGAGAACGCATCCAGGCGCAGTTCGTTTATCGGCCTGCAAGAAGGCAAATATCAATATCAGGATATGCGCGACTTTGAACGCATGGTCGATATAGAGCATCAACGCCCCTGGAAACAATGGTGGATGGAGTCGCGTGAGATTGCCAGATTATTAGCCCAGCCCGCTCCAAGTATTCCATCTCACTAAAGGAAAGGGGTTAGGTCAATCCGCTTTACAGGGGTTATCCGGATTAGGGTCTTTGGGTGGCATGCCATCGGTGCCGGGGCCGTACTCGCAGACCGCCCGCCAGGGAATATAGTTGGTGGTGAATACATCTTCGTTGATCACCGCCCCGCTGCGTGTGACCGTGCGACTAACGGTCACCGTGGCCCCTTCGACCGCCCAATCCACCTGACGAATTTCACCCACACCTAAATCAGCATTCTCTTCGTACTTCGCTTCGGGGGCATCTTGCTTGTTGGTCAGGCCGGTAGTTGACCAATCGACTATGCGTCCATCGGAGGTAGAGTAGAACTTCCATGTCAGATAATATTCCCCCACATAAGTTTCCATCAGCAGCCAGTTGCCAGTATCGTTGGCGAATTTAAAATCCACCAGCGGGACATATACCGTAGCATCCAGCCCGGCCCAATCATCGTTATGGCCGCCACCATAGGTTTGTTCATAGTAATACACGCGGTAGGCGTGCGGGTAGCGCTCTAGCACGGGGAAGCCGCCAAAGAACACCGTGCGAAATAGCGTGGTGCTCACCTGGCATACTCCGCCACCAACACCCTTAATCGTGCGATCTCCGAAGATAATCCAGGCTTCGGCATAACCGCTATCGAGGCTGACATCGCCAAGCACATCAGCCATCGAAAACGTTTCACCGGGTGCAACCAGCATCCCGTGGAAGCGCGATGCCGCCGTACGAATATTTTGTTTGCGCGAGGAACTGGAGCCGTAAAAATAAGTTGTGTGCGAACTGACCAATTCGGTGATGCCTAAGTCGGCAGCATTAGCGCCATCATCCACTTGCGGGGCAGCGTAATCCATATCCAGGGGAATATCGTGCGCACCGGCCAATACCTGCGCCTGAACAGCCTGAATACTCGCTTCCACATCCAAGGATTGCCCCTGGGTTGCGTGGGCAATGGCTTCGAGTTCATGCGTATCGTCATTGAAAATAAAGCGTGCGTTTTCGGGTCTGCGCTCCAGGTTGGGGGCGATTTGTTCCAAAAAGTTACGCAAGCGCGCTTCGTCGATGCGGATTTGGTATTCTTCCCCTTCGGGGGTAGGCACACGCTCGAATACCAGCATTCCGCCCAGGTCTTCGCGAGTGAAAATCCACGGCCCTGGATCGCCCTCCCCCGCTCCGGGCATGCGCAGGGTCAGCGGATTGCTTAAAATCTGGCGGGCAATCTGAGCCTGAGCTTCCACATCCATAATTACCGGCAGGTCTTCATCCACCACCAGCGAAATTTCGCCATCGATCAGCGCCCGCGTTAGTGTTTCAATTTGCGCCAGGTTGGCGGCGATATCCAGCCTGCGACCAATTTGTCCCTGCTGCACCAACACATCGGCGCCCTGCACCCGCAACGATGCTTCAATCGTGGGAATATCAATTTGATCGGCGATATTGCTGAGCTGGTAATGAGCGATACGCTGATCAAAAGTCATATGCAGCGGCAGTATCACGCCCTGAAACCAGCTCTGAAAGCGATAGCCCATACGGCTGACCAGCGACCCCGTGCGCCCCAACTCATAGGCCATTTGGGCGTTATCCGCTGGATCGATGAATATACCCAATTCCTGTGGAGTTGCCATCCACAGATTTTCGTTATCGCGCAGGAGAATTTGCCCGCGCAGGGGATAATCGTACGCCGCCCGCAGTTGGTCGGTGGCTTCGGCGGGAGTCAACCCCGAAAGATCCGCCCAACCAGCCTGCACCCCCGGAAAGATGCGCCCCGAGTAGCGCAAGCCATACCCCACGCCAAACAGCATCAACACCAACCCAAAAAGGATCAGGCCGCCGATGATGGCGCCAAATACGCGTTGCAAAGGAGATGGTGAATTTGAGCGTTGCATACTGGGAAAGATTTTACCAAAAAAGCGGCCCAGAAGGGTTTGGTATTGCATTAGGATGTAGGATGTATCTTCCAGATGCACCCCACCTGATCGACCTGAACCAAATCTCAAAGGCATCTACATAAATTCTGAACATTTTTCGGGTAAGATATTGAGTAGCAATCAGGTTCTTGAATTATTGGGAAGCGAATCGCCTGATTCCCAAATACGCACCCACAGGAGCAACCTATGTATATCAAAAAACTCATCCCCATTATTGCACTTCTACTCGCTTCGCTGGCTTGCAGCGTTTTACAGGAAGCGACCCCCGAAGTAAAAACCGCCACACTGGCGCCAACCCAAACCGAGGCGCTACCGACCGCGACGTTTGAATCCGCTACGAGTGAAGCGGATACCGAAGCAGAACTTCCACAAACTGAGGAGGCAGCTTCAACCGAATCCGCAGTTCTTTTCTATCCCATCGTGGATACCCGCCAGGTATATTGTTACCCGGCCGACGGGAGCAGTACTCCCTGCCCCGAGGCGGATCAGGCGGCTTACGGTCAAGACGCGCAATATGCAGGCAACATGCCCAGCTACACCGATAACGGCGATGGAACGATCAGCGACAATGTCACCGGGCTGATGTGGCAGCAAGACCCCGGCGAGAAAATGAGCTACGAACAGGTCGTGGCCGGTGCGGAAAGTTTCAATTTGGCTGGATACGACGACTGGCGCTTGCCGACCATCAAAGAACTGTACTCGCTGATTTTGTTCAGCGGCGTGGATCCAAGCGGTTATAACGGTGCGGATACCTCGGGGCTGGTTCCGTTCATTGATGAAGTCTTTGCCTTTGAGTATGGCGATACCGATGCCGGAGAGCGCATCATCGACTCACAGTTTGCTACCAGTACAAAATACGTCAGCACCACAATGGGTAACAACGACACCGATTTTGGCGTTAACTTCGCCGATGGGCGCATCAAGGGCTACCCCACCGGCCCGATGCCAGGACAATCGAGCGGTAAACTGTTTTTCGTGTTGTACGTGCGCGGCAACACGGGGTACGGCATCAATGATTTTGTAGATAATGGCGATGGCACAATCCGCGACAACGCCACCAACCTGACCTGGATGCAAACGGACAGCGGTACCGCCTTCGAGTGGGAGGTTGCCCTGAACTACTGCGAGAGTCTCGACTACGCCGGGATCAGCAATTGGCGCTTGCCCAACATCAAGGAGTTGCAGAGCATTGTCGATTACTCCCGCTCACCCGATACCAGCAACTCAGCGGCGATTGATCCGCTTTTCCATGTCACGCCCACAATCAACGAGGCCGAACAGACGGATTACCACTTTTACTGGAGCAGCACCACTCACGCCAACATGGTCAGTGGCATGAATGCGGCTTATGTCGCTTTCGGCAGAGCCATGGGCAATATGAACGGTCAGTGGCTGGATGTACACGGAGCCGGTGCGCAGCGCAGCGACCCCAAAAGCGGCAATCCTGCCGACTGGCCCACCGGCCATGGCCCGCAGGGTGACGCCATCCACATTTTCAACTATGTCCGCTGCGTGAGTGGCGGCGTCTCCGATGAAATTTTCACCGGTGGGGAAATTGATCCCAATGTCAATGCAACCCCCTCGGGGACAACGCCTCCCGGCGCTTCCACCGGGCAAGGAGAATTACCCACTCCAAGTCAAGGTGGCGGTCAGCAGGGGAATCCCCCACAGGAAGCCATCAATGCCTGTGCGGGCCTGAGCGCTGGTGCAGCCTGTTCATTCACCACACTTATTGGCACAATCAACGGAGGCTGTACGCAAATTCAGACCCAACCTCTATCCATTTTAGCCTGCGTGCCAAAGCCATAGGCCCGCCTCCTCCCCCTCCCTCTCCCGTTCAGCGTCAAGAACCAGCGATCCAAATTGTGGAGAGGGAGGGGGGATTGAACGCTGTTCATGACGATCAGTAGCGGTACAATTGGGCGCATGAGAACAATGATTTCAACAACCCACTGGCCGCGCGCTTTGAGCGCCATGCGGCATCGCAACTTCCGCTTGTTTTTCGTCGGGCAACTAATCTCCGTGATTGGCACCTGGATGCAATCTACGGCGCAGCAATGGCTGGTATATCGTATCACCGGTTCACAGACCAGCCTGGGCATGGTCACATTTATCGGTTTCTTACCGGTGCTGTTGTTCTCACTCTTCATGGGCGTCGTCGTAGACCGAGTCTCCCGCCGCCGCTTGCTGGTTTTCACCCAAAGCTGGTTCATGGTGCTGGCCGTAGTGCTGGCGATACTGACCGCCACTGGCGTAGTTCAATACTGGCATATTCTTGTGCTGGCCGGATTATTGGGCATCGGCAACGCGCTGGATATGCCCGCCCGGCAGACCTTTGTTGTCGAACTGGTCGATCAGGATAAAGGTGACATGATGAACGCCATCGGCCTGAACTCATCTTTGTTCAATCTGGCGCGCATCGTCGGCCCGGCGGTTGGCGGCGCTGTGGTTGCCGCCCTGGGCGAAGCTCCGGCATTTGCCATCAATGCGGTCACATTTCTGGCGGTGATCGCAGCCTTACTGCTAATGCGCCTGCCCGCAATGACAACAGCCTCCAAACAACGCCGCCCCTGGGATAACCTGATGGATGGCTTCCGCTACATGAAACACACCCGGCGGGTATTGGGACTGGTTGCCATGGTGGCTGCCTTCAGTATGGTCGGCTTTGGCGCACTGACCTTGCTGCCGGTTTTCGCCAAGGATATTCTCAATATCGGCGTGGAAGGCTTTGGGAAACTGCTCTCCGCTCAGGGCGTGGGCGCCTTGTTCGGGGCATTACTACTGGTGATTGCCGAAGAGCGCTTTCACAAAGGGCGCACTTTGCTCTTCAGCCGCGTCCTGATCGGTTTGGCTATCGGCGGCTTGGCGCTTTCGCGGGTCCCCTGGGTGAGCATGGCGCTCCTGGGAATCGTTGGGTATGCTTTTATCACACAGTTGATCCTCACCAATACGCTCATCCAAACCATCGTCCCCGATGATTTGCGCGGGCGTGTGCTCAGCACTTACACCTGGGCGCTGGGCGGTTTTTATCCCTTAGGCTCACTGTTCATGGGATTCCTGGGCGACCACATCGGCGCGCCGATTGCTGCCATGATCGCCGCTGCAGGGTGTCTGCTATTGGTGGTCGTCAACCTTGTGGCTTTCCCAAAAATGCAGCAGTTGCAATAAAGACTCTACTGCAAAAAGCCGATGACGG
>CALCSH010000566.1 GCA_937893815.1 uncultured Anaerolineae bacterium
TTGACAAAATTATCTGGAGCGAGAACCCATGACCTTTGACCCATCCTCACTCAGCAACTTCATGCTCATTCTCACCGCCTGGGCTGGCGCCTTCATCGCAGCTCTGTGGCTGAGTCTCATCGTTTGGACATACCGCGATATCCGTAACCGGGCGCGCGATCCATTGGGGCGAATTCTGGCCGTGCTGGTCGTGGCCGTGCTCTTTCTGCCTGGCATTGTGATCTACATGATTTTGCGCCCGCATCAAACTCTCGATGACGAATATCAGCACACCCTGGAAGAAGAGGCCCTGCTGCGCTCGATTGAAGATACACCAGTCTGCCCCGGATGTGGACGTCGCACCAAAGAGATTTGGAAAATTTGCCCCAATTGCCACACCAAACTCAAAAAACCATGTCATCAATGCGGCAAATTGATGGAACTCCCCTGGAATTTATGCCCCTACTGTGGAACGCCGACCCCAGGCATGCGGCGAGACGATCTCACGCTGGATGAGGCGCTCAGCCCCCTGGCCTCCACTCTTCCCGAAGATTCTCTCGAAGAAGTGCCACTCCCCGAAGAAGAATAACCAACCTAATCTAAAAAAAGAGAATGGAATGCGTTTGCATCCCACTCTCTTTTTTTAGGTTTACTTGGAGCAATTCTGAAGCTATGCAACGATATTCAACGCGCTCCAACCCGCATAGCGGCCTTCATCGCCGAGTTCCTCTTCGATGCGCAGCAATTGATTATATTTGGCGACCCGATCGGAGCGAGCCGGTGCGCCAGTTTTGATCTGGCCCATATTTAATGCAACTGCCAAATCGGCAATCGTGGCATCTTCGGTTTCGCCAGAACGGTGCGAAGTCACCGCACGCCAACCCGCCCGATGACAGGCCTCCACAGCTTCAATAGTTTCTGTCAGCGAACCAATCTGATTAAGTTTTACCAGCAGCGCATTGGCAGCTTTCTCCTGGATGCCGCGGCGCACTCTTTCGGGGTTGGTCACCAGCAGGTCATCCCCTACAATTTGCACACGGTCGCCCAGTTCAGCAACCATCAGCTTCCAGCCGTCCCAATCATCCTGCGCCAGACCATCTTCAATCGACACAATCGGGTACTGATTCACCCAACTCTTCCAGAAAGCCACCATCTCTTCACTGGTTAATTTCTTACCCTCCGTGCGCAGATGGTACAAACCCGTTTCGCTCTCATAGAATTCCGAAGCGGCAGGATCGAGGGCAATGGCAACATCTTTGCCCACACCAGCTTTATATCCTGCTTTTTCAATCGCTTCGAGAATCACTTCCACAGCTTCCGCGTTGGCTTTGAGCGCCGGAGCGTAACCGCCTTCGTCGCCGACGAGGGTTGTATAGCCGCGCGCCTTGAGAACAGTTTTGAGCGAGTGATAGATTTCCGCTCCCCAGCGCAGGCCTTCCGCAAAGGTGGGCGCGCCAAACGGCATAACCATAAATTCCTGGGCATCGGTCGATTGCCAGCCAGTATGTGCGCCGCCATTGAGAATGTTCATCATCGGCACGGGCAGTACATGGGCGTAAACGCCGCCAATATAACGGTAGAGCGGCAAACCAAGGGCGTTTGCCGCCGCTTTCGCGACCGCAAGGCTGGTACCAAGAATGGCATTGGCGCCCAATTTGGATTTATTTTTTGTGCCATCCAGTTCAATCAGGGCCAGGTCAATATGACGTTGTTCAATGCCATCCCAACCCACCAGATTTTCAGCAATCGGGCCATTGACATTATCAACGGCTTTTCGCACACTCTTCCCCAAATAGCGGCTCTTGTCGCCGTCGCGCAATTCCAGCGCTTCATGCACACCGGTAGAAGCTCCCGAGGGAACAATTGCCCGCCCCCAACTGCCATCCAGCAGTTGGACTTCCACTTCCACGGTGGGGTTACCGCGCGAATCCAGTACCTGACGGCCTAAAACAGAGATAATAGTTGTCGTTTCCATAAAAATATCCTCACTTTTCAAGAACAATAGAAGACTCTACTGCAAAAACCCTTCACCGCCGAGAACGCAGAGAGCGCAGAGTTTTAAAAGTGCGAAATCGGCAAAAAATCTCGGCGTTCTCTGCGCACTCTGCGGTGAAAATGTCTTTTTGCAATGGAGTCATAGAACGGATCTACAGGAAGCGTTTGCAGACGAGAAACCCGAAAAATAGGGGAGTGGCGCAACAAAAGTCCTGCATTAAAATAAATATCCGAAAATTTTGCGGCTCAAGTGATTGACCTGAGCAGTTACCCAATCTTAAAGTATAATCCACTTTCAGTAGAACGTGGAGATCGATAAGATGAATTTCTGGACAACCCACAATCCCGGAAACGTATAGGCCAAGCTCCTCCCCAATTGGAGTTTTTTATGGAAATAAATCACCCCACGCCTGACCCGCGAGAAAAGAAAACCTACTATTTGCATGAAACCTTTACACGCCGCGTGATCGTTGCGCTGCTACAAACCTTTGCCTGGTTTGTATTGAAATTCGAGGTTCACGGCGCCGAGAATTTGCCATCCAAAGGCTCGGCGATTCTAGCCTGCAATCACGTCACCAATTTCGATATTTTCCCCATGCAACTGAGCATTTCACGTCCGCTTTTCTATATGGCAAAAGAAGAATTGATGCGCAACCCGATTATGGAATACCTTTTACGCAAGGGGGGCTGTTTCCCTGTTTTTCGCGGCACACAAGATGAATGGGCCAAACAACATGCGGAAAAGGTACTGCAACATGGACAGGTGTTGGGTATTTTCCCGGAGGGGACACGCAGCAAAGGGCGCGGCTTACGAGCGGCCAAATCAGGTACCGCACGCTTCGCCATCCGAACCCATAGTCCAATTGTGCCGATGGCACTGATTGGCAGTCACCTTGTTCTCAAATCATTTCCCCGCCGCACCAAAATTCAGGTTACGATCGGCGAGCCAATTTTTCCCCGATCCGACGAAGGCGCCTTGGCACTCACCGACCGAATGATGTTTGCGATTGCGGCCATGTTGCCACCAGACCAGCGCGGCGCGTATGCGGAAATACCGGAGGGCTTCTCCGATTAAAATTACTGGCCCAACAAATCAGGATTTTTGCGTGCTGACAATGGCAGAAACAAAAGCCTTAAACAAAGGGTGGGGGCGAGTCGGACGGGATAGAAATTCGGGGTGGAATTGTGTGCCCAACATAAACGGGTGTTCTTTCAATTCCGCGATCTCCACCAGACGCCCATCCGGCGATAATCCTGAAAAGACCATCCCGGCATCTTGCAGTTGCGCCCGGTAAGCATTCTTAAATTCAAAACGATGCCGATGGCGCTCATTGACTTGTTCAACCTGGTACGCGTTAGCGGCCACCGAACCCGGTTGCAATTGGCAGGGATAGAGGCCCAGCCGCATGGTTCCACCCATATCGCTGAGTTGTCGCTGATCGGGCATCAGGTCAATCACCGGGTGACGCGTAGAGGGGTCAAATTCAGTTGAGTTGACATCATCATCCTGAAGCACGTAGCGCGCAAATTCCATCACCATCACTTGCATGCCCAGGCACAATCCAAAATAGGGGATATTGTTTTCTCTGGCGTAGCGGGCGGCGAGAATTTTGCCCTCGATGCCGCGCTCGCCAAACCCACCGGGGACAATGATTCCATCGGCTTCCTGAACCAACTCCAATCCACGTCCTTTTTCGAGTTCCGAAGAGTGAACCCAAAGGACTTCATCGTCCACCCCAACTTCCAGCGCCGCGTGACGAACAGCTTCCCGCACGCTCATATAGGCATCATGCAATTCAACATACTTCCCCACCAGTGCAATTTTGATTTTGGGTTTCTCGCGACGCATCTCTCGCACCAAATTTTCCCATACGCGCCAATCCGGTTTCTGACGGGGTTCGAGGTGGAGCCGCTCGACAATAAAATCTCCCATTTGAGCGTTTTCCAATAAAATCGGGATTTCGTACAGAAACTCAGCGGTGACCATTGGAACCACTGCGCGCGGCTCAACATCACAGAAAAGCGCAATTTTGTCACAAAGTTCCTGATCGACTGGATGATCGGAGCGCGCCAGAATCATATCCGGCGAGATACCAATCGAGCGCAGTTCTCGCACCGAGTGCTGCGTGGGCTTGGTTTTGAGTTCGCCGGTCGCGCCAATATAGGGCATCCAGGTGACATGAATATACAGCGAGTTTTCAACACCGACATCCCCGCGCATCTGGCGCAGGGCTTCAAGAAACGGCTGTCCTTCCATATCGCCCACAGTTCCGCCCACTTCCACCAGTACAATTTCTGCCCCGGTCGTGCGCGCCACCATGTGGATGCGATGTTTGATCTCATTGGTGATATGTGGAATCACCTGAATCGTGCCCCCCAAATAATCGCCGCGGCGTTCTTTAGCGATCACTTCGGCGTAGACTTGCCCGGTGGTGGTATTGCAGACTTTGTTAAGACTAATATCCACAAAGCGCTCATAGTGGCCCAGATCCAGATCGGTCTCCGCACCATCATCCAGCACATAGACTTCCCCGTGCTGGTACGGACTCATCGTACCCGGGTCCACATTGATATAGGGGTCTAGCTTCTGAATGGAAACCTGGAAACCGCGCTCTTTGAGCAAGCGCCCGATTGCGGCTGCTGTCACGCCCTTGCCAACCGAGCTAACAACTCCGCCAGTAAGAAAAATATATTTTGTATCCATCGTTCAATAAGTCCTTTGCGCAAATATTAAAAGAAGCGGGGAGGGCCGTTGAATAACTGCCCTCCCCGATAATAATCTTGATCATTTTGCTTTGTACTCATTCACGATTAGTCAAC
>CALCSH010000567.1 GCA_937893815.1 uncultured Anaerolineae bacterium
GATCGCCAATATTCCCTTTACGGCGGCCATGCTGCCAGTAATTGGATTCCTCACCGCAACCATCCCCGGCGCAGAGAGCAAAGTTCTCTTTTTCTGCCTATCCGTTGGCTCGGCAATGGGTGGCAATGGATCATTGATTGGGGCATCGGCAAATATGATTACTTCGGGCATCGCCGAACGCGCCGGATATTCGATCAGCTATATGTATTTTCTCAAAAAAGGATTCCCAGTGTTACTAATTACCGTAGGTATTGCCACACTGTGGTTGTTATTCAAATTTTAGCAACTGCTCAGGCTCTGGCCTTGGCAGAAACATTCCGTAGCAGGTGATGATGTCGGAACAAAAAATTAAATCAATTATCTGTGCCGTATATGGCAAACCTAGCAGCCGCACCACCATCAGCCGCGCCATTGACCTGGCACTGGAGTACAATGCCAAACTAACCTTCGTCCATGCCATTAACGCCGAATTTCTCAAATCATCCACCCCGGCGATGATGCCGCTTAAAACCGTGTACAAGCAGCTCCACGATATGGGGAATTTCGCCATGATGATGTTGATGGACCGCGCAGAGCGCCGCGGCGTTTCGCAAACCGATTACCGGGTACGTGAGGGAAATGTGCGCGAGCAGTTGCTATTGGCTGTACAAGAACTGCGGCCCGATATTCTGGTAATTGGCAAACCCACATCCCTGCTTGGCGAATCGGTTTTCAAGGAACAGCCCCTCAAAGAATTCATCGACCAGATTCAACTTGACATGGGTATCCAAATTGAAATAGTTGAACCGGAAACAGCATAGAATCCACGGCGAGACGCAAACGTAAAGGCGATCTGCCTGTTTCTTCGCGTTCCGCGCGGGTGAAAAAGAAAAATTATGATCACAACTGCATTAATTGTCATTTTGCACGAACCAAATCTCTTACCCAGGCTGCTACGCGCCTGGGACCGTGCCGGGGTTCCCGGTGTCACCATTTTGCCTAGCATGGGCGGATTCCAGGCTCAAAAGCAAGTTCACCGCGGCGGGCTTAGCGGCCTTCTGAATATGTTCACCCCCGAAGAACCCGGGCAGCGCACCCTGATAAGCCTGATTGACGAAGCTGAAATTCTCGAGCGCGCCATCTCAGAAGCCGACCGAGTTGTCAAAGGTTTCGATAGCCCACGCAGTGGCATTCTGTTCACCGTGCCCATCGGCAACGTCTTGGGGTTGCAAAAATGGCGGCACGCACCGCCTACCCCCGAAATCGACGATCACCCCCAAAAAGAGCCTTCCAACTTATTGAAATGGTTCCATGAAGATATCAAAGAAACCTACGGGCGTGAAGCACTCATCGATTGGTCCGGCCAACGCCACAGGCAAATCGGCGAAATTCTCCACACCCTCGATCTGGATCCCATCATCGCCAGGGTGGATACGCCGCTAAACGAAATCTTGATCCGCATGTTGCGCAACCCAACAGTCTCGCTGATGTGTGTGGTTAACACCGAAGATCGCTTAATGGGTATTATTTCCACAAATATGCTCGCCGAAGTTATGTTGGCGCCGATTGTGCCTGAGGCCTTCGTTGACGAGCATGACGGCTACCACAAAGCCCTGAAATATTCGGCACCGGATCAAACTCTGCTGGCCGCCGATATTATGCATGAGCCGGTATACGCCCATACCACCGCCAACCTGGCCGAAACCTACCAGCGCATGCGAGAAAAAAATCTGACAGAATTACCTGTCGTCGATGAGTTTTATCACGTTGTCGGGCATATCAACTTGTTAGAGTTGCTGGCGGCGTGTTACCCGGAACACATCAATGAATGAAGCAAGAGATGGGGTCTCTGGGAATCCCCGTGGTAGTAGTCCGGATTTAGGGGTTTCTCACGGCAATTCCTAAAGACCCAAGAGATGGTTTTGACAAGCCTGTATAAGCATGTTACACTTCCCCGGTTTTGGATGGAGAAGAAATGAGAACCGTCGAGTGGAATTACCAACAAAATAAACTCCAGATGATCGACCAACGGCTGCTCCCCGGAACGTTTGAAGTGGCCGTTTTTGATGATTACCGCGCCGTTGCGCGGGCGATCACTGAGATGCTGGTGCGCGGCGCACCAGCGATTGGCGCGGCGGCCGGATTCGGCCTGGCGCTGGCAGCCATGCAATCCGGCGCGAATACCCCCGAGGGCTTGCTCACCGATCTGCAATCTGCCGCCGATATGCTCAAACAGTCACGCCCCACCGCCGTCAACCTGGCCTGGGCATTGGAACGGGTGTTATTTTCCCTCACCCCGGTCCTCTCCCAAGGGGAGAGTGGGGCTGCTCCATCTTCCATTGGGAGAGGGGGCGGCGAGGGCGGCATCAACGCCCTCCGCATAGCTGTGCTCGCCGAAGCCCAGCGCATCGCCGATGAAGATGTCGAAATTAATCAGCGCATGGCGCGCTACGGCGCAGAACTCATTGCCGATGGCGACACCATCATCCATCACTGCAACACAGGCGCGTTGGCCACAGTCGATTGGGGTACTGCTCTGGGCGTGATCCGCATGGCGCACGAGCAAGGCAAACAACTCCATGTTCTGGTCGATGAAACCCGCCCACGCCTGCAAGGCTCTCGTCTGACAGCCTGGGAACTTACCCAATATGGCATTTCCTACGACATCATCACCGACAACGCCGCCGGGTATTTCCTGAGCACCGGGCAAGTCGATAAAGTCTTCGTCGGCTCAGACCGCACCGCCGCCAATGGCGATGTCGCCAACAAAATCGGCACGTATATGCTGGCACTGGCTGCTCACGATAACGGTGTGCCCTTCTACCCCGTTATGCCCACATCAACGATTGATCTCGCCCTCGCCAATGGAGACGAAATCCCCATCGAGGAGCGCGGTCCATCTGAAGTTCTCTCGCTGACATTCCAGGGAAACACCACATTCCCGGAAAACGCATCGGCCCGCAACCCGGCCTTCGACGTCACTCCCCATCGGCTGGTCACGGGGATCGTCACTGAAAATGGAATTATCAATCCACCATTCGTGGAAAATATCAGACATACTGTTAGCATGTTGGCAAGTTAGCACATTTAATGGCCCCAACCTGCTAACTTACCAACCGACTAAGGACGAACTATGGATATCGTACTCACCGGCTCCGTCGCCTACGACTACCTGATGACCTTTCCCGGTCTCTTCAAAGATCATTTTTTGCCCGAAAAATTGGATTCGATCAGCCTTTCATTTCTGGTCGATTCGATGGTGCGGCGGCGCGGCGGCATCGCTCCAAATATCGCCTACACCCTGGCGCTGCTGGGTGGCAGGCCGCGCGTGATGGCCACTGTAGGCGAAGATTTTACTGAATTTCGCGCCTTCCTAGAAAAAGTGGGGGTAGACACCGCCTTGATGAAAGTCATCGCGGGCGATTTCACGGCATCATTTTTCGCCAACACCGACCAATCCAACGCTCAGATCGCCAGCTTTTACCCCGGGGCCATGAACCATGCCGAGGAACAATCCTTCCACGATCTGGCCGATCAACCCGATCTGGTCGTCATTTCGCCCAATTCGCCCGGCGCGATGGTTAAATTTCCCACCGAATGTCAGGCGCTTGGCATCCCCTATCTTTACGATCCCAGCCAACAAATACCGCGCATGAGCGGAGAAGATTTACGCACTGGTGTGGAGGGATGCTTCGCCCTGATGGTCAATGACTACGAATTTGAGTTGGTCAAAAAACATACCGGGATGAGCGAAGCTGAAATTCGGGCCGGGCGCGCCTTCACCGTAGTGACGCGTGGCGAAGAGGGCGCATCCATTTACGTAGGCACCGACGAGTTCCGCACCCCGATTGTGCCCCCTAAACAAATCGCTGATCCTACCGGCGTGGGCGATGCCTTCCGCGGCGGTTTTCTCACCGGCTACGCACACGGCCTCGATTGGGAAATCTGCGGTAAAATTGGGGCTTTGGCCGCTACCTATTGCCTGGAAGTCAAAGGCACCCAGGAACATAACTACACACCCGCCGAATTTGTAGCGCGCTTCAGAGAACACTTTGATGATGGCGGTACGTTGGATCAACTCGTTGGATAGTTTGGGTCACTGGGAATCCCCGTGGTAGTAATCCAGATTTAGGGGTATAGGGCGTGCTCCGCACGCCCTATACCCCTAAATCTGGGGTTTCTCACGGCAGTTCCTAAAGAGCCGATAGTTTGATAGTTCTTAGTTTGGTTATCTGTACTAGAAACTACCAAACCACCCAACGAACAAATTGCTCAACCAAATAACTAAAAATTGGAGTTAAGATATGGAATACGATATTAAAGATACCAGCCTGGCCGAAGGTGGTCGGCGAAAAATTCAATGGGCAGAACGCGAAATGCCCGTGCTGCGCTCGATTATGGAGCGCTTCGAAAAAGAGCGCCCCTTTGAAGGCATCCGCATGTCGGCTTGCTTGCATGTGACTACCGAAACCGCCAATTTAATGAAAACTCTGCAAGCGGGCGGCGCCAATGTGGTGCTGGTAGCTTCCAACCCGCTCTCCACGCAGGACGATGTCGCCGCATCTCTGGTAATGCACGATGAAATCCCGGTACATGCCATCAAGGGCGAAGACAATGTAACCTACTACAAACACATCAATGCCGCTGTGGATCACAAACCGCACATCACAATGGATGACGGTGCCGACGTGGTCAGCACCCTGCACAAAGATCGCCGCGATGCCCTCGAGGGTGTCATCGGCGGCACAGAAGAAACCACCACCGGCGTGATCCGCTTGAAAGCAATGGCTGCCGATGGCGCGCTGGAGTTCCCGGTTGTGGCCGTCAACGATGCCATGACCAAACACTTTTTCGACAATCGTTATGGAACCGGTCAATCGACCATTGATGGTATTGTCCGCGCCACCAATATTTTGCTGGCAGGCAAGAACTTTGTCGTCGGTGGTTACGGCTGGTGCGCCCGCGGTTTGGCGATGCGCGCCAAAGGTATGGGCTCCAGCGTGATCGTCACCGAGGTGGATCCGCTCAAAGCTCTCGAAGCCGTCATGGATGGTTTCCGCGTGATGCCGATGATAGAAGCCGCTCCGATCGGCGATATTTTCTGCACCCTAACCGGCGATCTGCATGTGATCGACAAGCATCACTTTGAAGTTATGAAAGATGGCGCGATTGTCTCCAACTCCGGTCACTTCAATGTCGAAATCAATATCCCCGCGCTGGAAGAGATGGCGGTTGAAAAACGGCTGGTGCGCCCCTTTGTAGAGCAGTACGATCTGCCCGATGGCCGCCAAATCCATATTCTGGGCGAAGGCCGCCTGATCAACCTGGCTGCTGCCGAAGGCCACCCCGCCAGCGTGATGGACATGTCATTTGCCAACCAGGCCCTAGCCGCGGAATATATGGTCAAGAACGCTGACACACTTAAAAACAAGGTATATTCTGTTCCCGCAGATATTGACGCCGAAATCGCCCGCCTGAAACTGGCATCCATGGGCGTGAATGTTGATGTACTCACCGAAGAACAGGTTCGTTATCTCAACTCCTGGCAGTCGGGCACGTAGAAAGTAGGAAGTATAAAATTTGAAGGTTTAAAGCCCGTCAGAAATGGCGGGCTTTTTGCATGGTTAACACAGTACAATAGATGTCTCTACTGCAAAAAGCCGATGACGGAGATGTCCGCCGGAATATATGGGGGT
>CALCSH010000568.1 GCA_937893815.1 uncultured Anaerolineae bacterium
ACACCCGCCACACCCCCAAATCTGGGAACCTCCACGCAAAGTCTCAAAGCGCCTTATTAATTACGTACGGCAGGAGCTTGAATGGCTTATTATCATGCGCTTTGATCGAATCATCAACTGACAAAACTCCCAATTTGAGCATGAACGGTTTTGTGGAGATGGAAGTGGATATTTACGATTCGGTGCTCTCCGCGATTGCATTCAGCATTGAGTCCAGCCTCAAGCTACTGTCGAGAATCTCTTGTGTGATTTTTGCAGCGGTTTCACTAGATAGATGTTCCCTGTCGGTTGCGAGCATATCGGCGCAACCCACGATGATACTGAGTGGATTCTTGAGATCGTGAATGATCGCCCGTACAACGGATTCGCTTGTTCTGCGCAACAGGGATTTTTGCGATGAAGTCATAGTATTTAGCGCAGGAAATGCCGCCGCAGCATTTTTGTTTTTTGCAGAAGGTTTGTCGCAATATTCGAATTTGATTCCCAAATGGATCTCTAACGCCTGAATAATATCCTGGCGCCGGAATGGTTTCGGAATGAATCCATCATACCCGACCTGATAGATCTTGGTGCGCTCTTCCTGAAAAGTATTGGCGGTCAGCGCTACAAACTTGATGGCCTGATTTTCAGGTTGTTTTTTAAGTTCGCGAATCGCTTGCAAGCCATTCATTTCTGGCATGCGGATATCCATAAAAACCAAATCGGGTTTCCAGATTTTGAATATCTGAATCGCTTGTAACCCATTGTTAGCTTTTCGCAATTCACCGCCCAAAGGCTGGAGAATGCGAAACAATAAATTGCGACTGGCTTCGATATCATCCACAATCAGCAATTTGTAGGCGGGTTGGTTGGCAGCCAGTTTAATAAATTGTGTCCGCGGGTGATGTTGAGCGGAAGGAGTGCTTTCAGCGACGATATAGGTTTTCGTCAGAATCGTAAAACGAAATACAGAGCCTTTGCCTTCCGTGCTTTCCACCGTGAGATCGCCCCCCATAATGCGAGTATATTCGCGGCTGATTGTTAAACCCAAACCAACACCACCGTTCGTATTGCTCTCGAAACTGCTTTGAACGAAAGGATAAAATATGGTCTCGATATCTTTTGGAGGGATTCCGACGCCGGTATCTTGGATGGCGAATTGCAGTTGAACAGCGTCTTTCTCCGGCGAATCTGCCTGAGGTTGGCTCTGTACCGTAAGCGTAATACCGCCTTCCTTAGTGAACTTGATAGCATTGCTCAGCAAATTGATCAGAATCTGACGTAGTTTGAGACGGTCAGCAAGTATGGTCTGGGGAAGATCATCGGCCAATATAAAATTCAGGTGTAGAAATTTCTCCTCGATTGGCAGACGGAAAATCTCCTCCAGCGTAGTCAGCAATGCCGGTAAATCAAAAACATCGTTTTGTAACTCAACCCCTCCTGCCTCAATTTTCGAGAAATCCAGAATATCATTCACCAAGGCCAGTAAATGCTCACCGCTGTGATTGATTATTTGAATAATTTCAGCCTGTTGATTTGTAATATCCGTTTCCTGAGCCAGTAGTTCGTTATAGCCTAAAATAGAATTAAGTGGCGTGCGTAATTCGTGGCTCATATTGGCGAGGAAGATACTCTTTGCCCGATTGGCCGCATCGGCGGTCTGTTGCGCCTGACGTAGCTGTTGCTCGGTCTCTTTTCGGTGGCTGATATCCAGGCCGATCGACTGATACTCGCGTATCTCTCCATCTTTATCGAAAAAGGCTCGATTGGTCCATTGTTGCCAGCGGAATTCTCCAGTGGGCGAAATTACCCGGTGCTCATACGTTTGCAAAGGGGCAACGGGCGTGAGGGAAGCGAGATGCGCTCTGACATTCTGGGCATCCTGGGCTGGAATGAATTCAAAAAAATTAAAACCAAGCAATTCTTTAAGCGTTTTTTCGAAGGCTTCACAGTATGCCTGATTGACAAATATCAGGGTACCATCTGGCTGGAAACGGCAGATTAATGCCGGCATATCTTCTACCAGATTGCGGTAGCGTTTCTCGCTTTCAACCAGACATATCTCGGCTTTTTTCCGTTCAGTGATGTCTCGCACGATGCTTTGGATATTCTTGGGCTGTCCTTGTTGGTCGCGGACGAGTGTGGCATTGATTTCTGTCGAAAGAAAACTGCCATCTTTCTTACGAAACGTGCGTTCATATACGGGCAGGATTTCCTCAGACATGATAGCTTCGAAGCGTTTCAGCGATTCCGGGTATTCTTGCGGCGCTACCATATCCTTGATACGCTTGCCGATAAGTTCATCAATCGTGTATCCGAGCATACCCGCGGCACGCCGATTTACCATAATATGTTTGCCATTTAAATCGAGGATAAACACACCATCATTAGCATGTTGAAAAAGCGCCTGGTAGCGTTCTTCTGACAGGCTCGTATCGTGATTTTTCAAATTTTCGATTTGGGTTTTGGCGTTGCGAGAATTGACTTTAATGCGGTATTTTGTGAACAGGATCAAAAGAGAGCCAATGCTGGCCCCGATGATGAAAGTGATCAGGTATGGCAATAGGGGAGTGACAGTTTCGATGCTCATGGTGCAGAATTCACTGGTGTAACGATCATGGCGGGTATATCTTCGGGCAGTTGCACCCACCTCGAGCTAATCCAGCCGCGCTTGATTTCATCGCCATTTTTCCAGGAAATTTGGATCCATTCCCCATAAATAGCCAGAACTTGCACCTGCGTGTCCGCAAGAACAATACCGAGATTCACTGAATCGCTGTGAGGATCGGCACGCAGATTTAAATTTCCGGTAGTTTGAGCCATCAGGATGGCGGGAGGAGCGGTTGGTGATGGTGAAGGCGTATCGGTTAGCGTTGGGAGTGGACTCGGCGTTATGGTAGAAGTGGCAGTGAGGGTTGCTGTCAACGAAGCGGTGACGGATGCAGTTGCAGAGGCCGTGGGTGAGGCAGTTGGTGTGTGTGTAGACTCAGGAAAAACCAGCGGCCACAAAGCCATCGTGAACCATACATAGAAACAAGCTAGTGTGGTCACTAAAATAAGGCCGATAGCGGCTCCTGCCAAACCAACTTTTTGACCACGGCTCAACGGCTTGTTTGGAGGAATAATGGCGGAAAAATTTTGAGTCAGCGTGTCGAGTGCTGGCGAGAGAAGGGGGAGCGTTTCCGGGTCGCCGCGATAATCACGCAGCGCGATCCCCTCGTTTACATGCAAATCAGCAACAAATTGATGCAACGCCGCGCGGAACCCCTCGGGTTCAATGCCCGAATACACGACAGCCAAATAGATATGCTTTCCGCTTTCGATGGCAATTTGCTGATCGCCAAATCGAATTTCGCCAAGCTCGGCATTCGCATCGGACGGGTTGGGTTCAAATGAATCCTGCACAAAATCGCGAATAGCGGTGAGCATGGCGCTAATGATGTCCGAGTCGCGCCCTTCGCCACCTTGGGGTTGATGATGTGCCAGCAGCAAACCCGAATGATGCTGAATTAGAAAGATTTCGCGCACCAGAAACGGAAGCGACTCGCGGAACGCGATCTCTGCGCCGGATATGCCGCGCAGCCGCCCCCGGAAGCGTTTCATAAAACCTTTCGGAGTTAGCGGCGACTTGAGCCGGGCATCTATATTGCGTTGAAGTTCTTTGGCAAATTCGCCGATTGCCCGCTGAATTGTTTCACCAATAATCGGGTAGATCGCTTCCACCATTTCTTTGCGCGAATCGCGAATTTGTACCCGGATGGCTTCCCCCATGACCGGCCCGATCGCTTCGGCCATATCGTCGGGCGAATCCTTGATCGTTTGGCGTACCAACCGCGTCATCACCGGGGCCAGACGCTCTGCCAGAATATGTACATCGGCATTGGTCTGGGTTTTGTCATCCAACTCGGTGAGTTTTGTAAAAATGGTGTTAATTCGTGCGGTGAGCGCCCGATTCGATGCGGTTGTATTGGAATTTAGCGCTCTTAATTCATGCTCAAGAGCTTCTAGCTGCTCGCGATCTTGGGCAAGCAAAATCGAGCGAACAATGCTTAGCAGCGCCTCATTGTCGGTTGGCGTTGGCGAGTCCAAATCTGGTGTTGTCATCGAGTACGTTATGCGTTTTGTAAGCGTTGCCCAAGTTCGATGAGCATTTCCCCAAGCGTTTCGCGGGAGACTTTTTCATCGCTCAGTTTCGTCGTCAGTGCTGATAACTGTTTTTCAAGCGCACTCATTCGGTTTTCTAAGGCCGTCAGGCGCGTTTCCGTTGTTCGCGTCTGTTCGCCATAAAGAATATCGCGCAATCGCTCAAGCTCATTTGATGAAGATTGGACGGGATTCGATAGTTCTGCAGTCATGGAAAGGTCTCCTAAAAGCGTCTGAGATGTGGTATAGTGCGTTTTGTATTGTATCATTATGGCTACGACTATGACACGCACACTTCAGAAAAAAATTTGTTTATTGGGCGATTTTGCGGTGGGCAAAACCAGCCTTGTGCAGCGCTTTGTTCATCATCGGTTTGATGAGAAATATCTGAGCACAGTTGGGGTTAATATCAGTCGTAAAGAAATTTTACTCGACGAACAAACACAACTCCACTTACTGATATGGGATCTGGCAGGCGGCGAGGAATTTGTTGGCCCGCAAGCCAATTATATTAAAGGCGCCTCGGGTGCTTTACTGGTATGCGATCTCACTCGTGCCATTACTTTGTCAGCATTAAAATTATATGCGGCAGATTTTCACGCAGCCAGCCCGGCGGCTTCTTTTGTGATTCTCGCCAATAAATCCGATTTGACAGCGCAACGTGTACTCACCGAAAATCAGTTAACTGAACTGGCGGATGAGCTTAGCGCTCCCTTGATGATGACCAGCGCAAAAAACGACGATAATGTCGAGCGAGCGTTTGCGATGCTGGCCGATACGATTGCCTGATTTGTTGCCATGATGGATCGTGTAGTTGTAGAGTGGATTACCAGGCGATTAGCCCAACAGCAAGTTTTGGCGTACGCTTTGCTGGATCGAGATCTCAAAATTCTGGATTGTCATTGGCTGGTCGATAATGGTGATCCAGCGCAAGGGGGGCAAGATTTGCCGTTGGGCAGTATCTTCCCCGCACTGATCGGGCTTGAAGATCATCTTCGCCATTTCGCGCGGACTCCCGGGGGAGAAATGGAAATTCCGCAAATCGCTCGCCAACTGCCCAACCAAAAGCCAATTTACTATACCCTGAGGGTCGAATCGATTCGTGAGTTTGATGCACACTTATTGGTTTTTGCCCTGGATGCCA
>CALCSH010000569.1 GCA_937893815.1 uncultured Anaerolineae bacterium
ACAACAACGTCACCACCGAGATGGATTTGGCCCTGTGGCACACCGCCCAAAGCATCCGTGCCGATGCTGAAGCATTTACTGCGTTTGAAGCTCAATCTGCCGAAGAACTGGCGATGCGCTATCTGGGGGATGGCCTGCCCGCCGCGGCGCAGCAAGCTGTGGGGGAATTCATGGCACAATACGGGGCGCGCGGCCTGGGTGAGATCGATATTGGCCGCCCACGCTGGCGCGAGCAACCCGAGCCTATTTTCCAAACGCTGAAGAGTTATCTGCAAATCACAGACCCCGCCCTGGCCCCGGATGTGATCTTCGCGCGCGGGGCGCTGGCCGCCCAGGAAGCCACCCAAAAACTGGCTGCGGGGGTTCGCACCCTGCCCGGCGGATGGTTCAAAGCGCGGCTGGTGCGCTGGGCCGCGCATCGCTACCGCTCCGCCGCCGGGATGCGCGAAGCGCCCAAATTTTTCGCCATCCGCATGATGGGCATTATCCGGGCGGCATTGCTCGCCAGCGGGGAAGATTTCGTCGCCGCGGGCCTGCTGGAGCAAAAGGATGACCTGTTTTTCTTGGTTCTCCAAGAGTTAGCACAAATCAGCCAATCGGCGAATCTACAAATTTGGGCCGCCCTGCGGGAGAAGATCGCCCAACGACGCAGCCTTCGCACACGCGAGTTGCAACGACGACAAATTCCGCGTGTGCTGCTCAGTGATGGCACAGCATTTTATGAGGGAGTGTCCGCCCCCGAGGACGACAGTGACGCCATTGTCGGCGACCCGGTCTCACCGGGCATGGTGGAGGGCCGGGTACGCGTAATTTTCAATCCACATGACACGCCGCTCGAACCGGGCGAGATATTGGTCTGCCCCGGCACCGATCCGGCCTGGACACCACTCTTTTTGACGGCGGGCGGGCTGGTGATGGAGGTCGGTGGCATGATGACGCATGGCTCGGTGGTGGCGCGCGAATACGGCATCCCGGCGGTCGTCGGCGTGCATCAGGCTACCACGCGCCTGCAAACCGGCCAACGCGTGCGCGTGGATGGCTCAACAGGTGTTATTGAGGTTCTAAAAATCGCACACAAAAACGCCTAGGCGCACCACAGAGACACAAAGTTCACGGAGTTCTCTCAAAAAAGAGTGAAGCATCTCTGTGTTCTCCGTGACTCCGTGGTGAAAAAATATGAAGACTCGCAAAATCATCCACCTTGATCTCGATGCCTTCTTCTGCGCCGTGGAAGAGCAATTGGATCCTCTGCTCATCGGGCTACCTTTTGCTGTTGGCGGGCGGCCTGATGAACGCGGCGTCGTCTCATCATGCTCATATGCGGCCCGAGCACATGGCGTACACTCGGCGATGCCGATGGCGCAGGCGCTGCGCCAATGCCCCCAACTGAAAATTGTTTCGTCGCATTTTCTGGCCTATCGTCAGGCTTCCCGGCAGGTGATGGCGCAGTTGCACAAACTCACACCATTAGTAGAGCAGCTTTCGATTGATGAGGCTTTCCTCGATGTGAGCGACCTGACCGAGGACGCCGCCGCACTGGGGCGCAACCTTCAAATGGAGATTTGGGAAACGCTGGGATTGCCCTGTTCATTGGGGATTGCCAGCAATAAGCTTGTCGCCAAAATCGCCAACGATGTCGGCAAGGGCATGGCGCAGGGCGGGGTGCCGCCAAGGGCGCTGACACTTGTCCCCGCGGGGAGTGAGGCCGAATTCATGGCTCCATTACCGGTAAAGATGCTATGGGGTGTCGGCCCGAAAACGGCGGAACGGCTAGCACCCCTGGGCGTACAAACCATTGGTGATCTGGCTGAGATGCGCGCGGAAGAATTAGGCCAGGTTTTCGGCAAAATCGGCTGGAATCTCGCCAAACGCGCCCGCGGCATTGATACTCGCCCCATCGTCACTGAACACGAAGCCAAATCCGTCAGCCAGGAAGTAACCTATGTCAAAGATACCCACGATGAAACGGTACTGCGAAAAACCCTGCGCGAACATTCCGAACATATTTCCCGGCAGTTGAAAAAACAGGAACTCACTGCCCGCACGGTCAAAATTAAACTACGCTGGCCGGATTTCAGCACCCTCACCCGGCAAACTACGCTGACCCAGCCAACCACAGACGCGGCAGAAATCCATCGGGCAGCAGAGCAACTCTTCAACGATCTTTGGAGTCGGGGTAAAGACATTCGCCTTTTGGGTGTTGGTGTCAGCAATCTTGAGGCGCAGCCGCGTCAACTTGGATTGTGGGATCCGGATGTGAAGAAGAATTTACACCTCCGCGAAACATTGAATAACCTGCAAGAACGCTTTGGAGTAGAATCAATCCAGCGCGGTATACCCACATCAGATACCAATCAACGTAAAAACCCAACGAAACCAAAACACAGCGATATTTGATGGAATTCAAATCCGTACACTTCATCAGTGAATTTATCCAGGTAGAATTTAATCGCCCACCCGCGGTAGAAAAAACGCCCCATTGCCCGGATCGTTTTCTTTGGGGGGATCAAAGCTATCGCGTTGCGGCTCTGGTTCAACAATGGCAAGATTTTGAACGCCGAGGGGCGATGGGGCATAATATGCGCCCCAGCAGTATGAAAAAAGCCGTCCGGCGTGGGTCGTATGGCGTGGGGCGATTTTATTTTCTGATACGCACGCTAGATGAGCGCTATTTCGAGTTATATTACGACCGCGCCGTCCAGAGCGTGGATCATCGCAAGGGGCAGTGGGTTCTTTTTCGGGAAGTCGCACCCACGGAAGCAGGAACAACCGATGCGAACTGAACCACCCCTGGGCGAATCCGCACGCTTGGTACTCCTCCCAGATTCGTTTCTCTTACAAACTAAATCCCTTTTGTCCGGTATATGACAGGTCACTAAGTTTTTGATGCTAAATATTACTGGCTCTAATCGAAGCGGTAAACTACACTTTTAGACTGGGATGAAACCGGTTCCACAATACGCGTATTGAGTCGATTCGCGACAGGCGATCGATATGTAGCCAAACGGAGTAATTCTATGACAAAGATCATCAAAACGCTGGATGGCAACGAAGCCGTTGCCACGATTGCACACAAAACCAACGAAGTAATTGCTATCTACCCCATCACCCCCTCTTCGAATATGGGCGAACATGCCGATGCATGGTCGGCCCAGGGTAGAACGAACTTATGGGGAACTGTGCCTGCAGTGGTTGAAATGCAGGCCGAAGGCGGCGCAGCGGGGGCAGTGCATGGTGCGCTGCAAACTGGCGCACTGACCACGACCTTTACCGCTTCGCAGGGATTATTGCTAATGATCCCCAATATGTACAAAATAGCGGGCGAACTGACATCGGCCGTTTTTCATGTTTCGGCGCGGTCGATTGCTGCTCAGGCGCTCTCGATTTTTGTCGATCACTCCGATGTGATGGCGGCGCGCTCAACAGGATGGGCCATGCTGGGTTCTGGCTCGGTGCAGGAAGCGCATGATTTCGCCCTGATTTCCCAGGCGGCCACATTGGAAGCGCGCGTCCCCTTCATTCACTTTTTTGAGGGGTTCCGCGTTTCGCACGAAGTCAGCAAAATTGAGATGCTGCCCGAAGAAACCATCCGTGCGCTAATTAATGACGAATATGTTCATGCACACCGCGCCCGCGGTCTGTCACCCGATCATCCTGTGATCCGCGGCACAGCGCAAAACCCGGATGTCTTCTTCCAGGCACGTGAAACGGTCAATCCGTTTTATGAGGCCTGCCCGGGAATTGTGCAAAAATACATGGATCAGTTTGCGGCATTATCCGGTCGTAAATACAAGATTTTCGAATATGAAGGCGCTCCCGATGCCGAGCATGTAATTGTGATTATTGGTTCGGGCGGCGAGACAGTCGCTGAAACGGCCAAAGCACTGAACGCGGTAGGCGGCAAAGTTGGCGTGCTGCGCGTGCGCTTGTACCGCCCATTCTCGATAAAGCATTTCGTTCAGGCACTGCCTGCCAGTGTCAAGGTTCTATCGGTACTCGACCGCACCAAAGAGCCAGGCGCTTCTGGCGAGCCGCTCTATCAGGATGTTGTCACAGCCGTCACTGAGGCGATGGTCGAAGGTATTGCACCCTTTGAACATGCACCCCGCATCGTTGGCGGTCGCTACGGGCTTTCTTCGAAAGAATTCACCCCAGCGATGGTCAAGGGCATTTATGCGGATATGGCACAGACCAAGCCCAAAAACCATTTCACCATCGGCATTCATGATGATGTTTCTAACACCAGCATCGAATTTGATGCATCATTTTCAATTGAGGGTGATAACACAGTGCGGGCGGTCTTCTTCGGACTGGGCGCTGACGGCACCGTTGGGGCCAACAAAAATTCTATTAAAATCATCGGTGAAGAAACCGACAACTACGCCCAGGGTTATTTCGTCTACGACTCAAAGAAATCGGGCGCAAAGACAATTTCGCACCTGCGCTTTGGGCCGGAACCCATCCGGGCCTCGTACCTGATCAGTCAGGCCAATTTTGTGGCCTGCCACCAATTCAATTTCATCGAGCAGATTGACATGCTCAAATATGCCATGCCCGGGGCCGTCTTCTTGCTCAACAGCATTTATGGCGCCGATGAAGTATGGAGCCACCTACCACAAGAAGTTCAAGTTGCGGTTATCGAAAAAGGGCTGCAATTTTATGTGATTGACGCCTACGAAGTCGCCGAAGCCACTGGCATGGGGCGGCGCATCAATACGATTATGCAGACCTGTTTCTTTGCCATCAGCGGTGTACTGCCCCGCGAGCAGGCGATTGAACAGATTAAAAAGGCTATCGAAAAAACTTATGGCAAGCGCGGCGAAGCGGTTGTCCAGAAGAACTTTGCAGCGGTCGATGAGGCTCTGGCACATCTGCATCAAGTTAGCGTGCCCGCTACCGCCACCAGCCAGACTTCTTTGCGCAAACCGGTGTCTGCAAAAGCGCCCAAGTTTGTGCGCGAAGTTGTCGGAACAATTATCTCCGGGAATGGCGACTCGCTGCCCGTCAGCGCCATGCCAATTGACGGAACCTACCCGGTGGCCACAACCCAGTGGGAGAAACGCAATATCACGCTGGATATTCCTGTCTGGGAAGATGATCTTTGCATCCAGTGTGGAAAGTGCGCCTTTGTCTGCCCCCATGCGGTGATTCGCCAAAAAGTGTATGATCCCGCCCTGTTAGCGGACGCGCCCACTACATTCAAGCACACCGAAGCAAAATTCAAAGAATTCCCGGGGACAGCCTTCACCATCCAGGTTGCTCCCGAAGATTGCACCGGCTGCCAGCTTTGTGTCCAGGTTTGCCCGGCCAAAGATAAATCGGAGCCGAAACGCAAGGCGCTCAATATGGCGCCACAGCAGCCGATCCGCGAGCAAGAAGCCGAAAACTGGGATTTCTTCCTCTCTATTCCCGATGCCAATCGCACCAAATTCGATCCCACCAATATCAAGAATTCCCAACTCCTGCAACCGTTATTTGAGTTCTCTGGTGCATGTGCCGGTTGTGGTGAAACCCCGTATATCAAACTTGCCAGCCAACTCTTTGGCGACCGCATGGTGATCGCCAATGCCACCGGCTGCTCCAGTATTTACGGCGGTAATCTGCCCACCCACCCCTACGCCGTCAACAACGATGGCCGCGGCCCGGCGTGGTCGAATTCGCTCTTTGAAGATAATGCCGAGTTCGGTTTAGGTATGCGCTTGACAATTGATAAGCAAAGCGAATATGCGCGCGAGTTGCTGCCCCAGTTAGCCAAATTGGTTGGGGAAAGTTTGGTGAATGAATTGCTCAACGCCGATCAAAGCGAAGAAGCCGGGGTACAGGCACAGCGCGTTCGGGTTGAAGCCCTCAAGCAAAAACTTAGCGGCAACACCGATCCCAAAGCCAAAGATATGCTCAGTCTGGCCGATGTGCTGGTCAAAAAGAGCGTTTGGATCATCGGCGGCGACGGATGGGCATATGACATCGGCTACGGCGGTTTAGATCATGTGCTGGCATCGGGCCGAAATGTCAACGTACTGGTACTGGATACGCAGGTCTACTCCAACACTGGCGGACAATCCTCCAAAGCAACTCCCATGGGTGCGGTCGCAAAGTTTGCCGCCAACGGTAAAGGCATTCCGCGCAAAGACCTGGGCATGATCGCCATGTCATACGGGTATATCTACGTGGCGCAAGTAGCGATGGGTTCCAGCGATATGCAAACCCTGCGTGCCTTCCGTGAAGCCGATGCCTTCAACGGCCCATCGCTGATATTGGCGTACAGCCCCTGCATCAATCACGGCTACGATCTGATCGATCAGTTGAAACACCAAGATATGGCTGTCAAATCGGGTCTGTGGCCGCTATATCGTTACAATCCTGACTTGGCAAAAGAAGCCCGAAACCCGCTCAAACTGGATTCAAGAGATCCATCCATGTCGGTACAAAATGCCGCCTACACAGAAACTCGCTATAGTATGCTCGCACTGACCGACGAAGCGCGGGCAGAAGAACTGATGAAAACCGCACAAGAAAATGTCAATGCCCGCTGGGAATTCTACAAGCAGATGGCAAATATCAGCTATGCGGAAAACAGCAGCAAGGACAACGAGTAAAAATCATTTCCGGGATGGCGCTTCGGCTGTCATCCCGGATCGATTTCTCCTAGAAAAGGGAAAAACAATGGTTGATCTACAAACGAAATATCTTGGTTTGACATTAAAAAATCCCCTGGTTGCTTCAGCATCGCCGCTTTCTGAAAAAGTTCAGAGTGTGCAGCAACTTGAAGAAGCGGGAGTTTCCGCGGTTGTGGTGTATTCGCTCTTTGAAGAGCAAATCATCAAAGAGAGTCTGGAACTCGATCATTTTCTGAGTCGCGACACGCATAGTTTCGCCGAAGCGATGACCCATCTGCCCGAGGTCGGGAAATTCAGCCTGACTCCCGAAAACTACGTACAACACATTCGCAATCTGAAAGCAGCTGTATCGATTCCCATCATCGGCAGCCTCAACGGCGTCTCAACCGGTGGTTGGATCAAATATGCCAAGAAAATTGAGGACGCCGGGGCCGATGCGCTCGAATTAAATCTCTATTATCTGCCCACGGACCCGGCGCTCACCGGGAACGAAGTCGAAAATGCCTATTTGCAAGTCGTCAAAGATATTCGCAGTCAAATTCGCATTCCTCTGGCCGTAAAACTCAGCCCCTTCATTACAGCGTTGCCCAACTTTGCCCAAAAACTGGCAGATGCCGGGGCAAACGGTCTGGTGCTTTTCAATCGGTTTTATCAGCCCGATTTTGATTTGGAGGCGTTGGAAGTTGTTGCGAATCTGCATCTCAGTTCATCGAACGAACTACTCTTGCCCTTGCGTTGGATTTCTATTTTGAAGGGTCGCGTGGATATTGACTTTGCTCTGACCAGTGGCGTGCATGCTGCGGAAGATATCATCAAAAGCATGATGGCTGGAGCCAATGTAGCCATGAGTGCATCCGCACTGCTCAAAAATGGAGTAGGATACGCTCGGGAGTTGATTGCCAAACTGGAAGAGTGGCTTGTCGATCACGAATATACGTCTATCCAGCAAATGCAAGGCAGTCTGAGCCAAGAAAAGAGCGGGAATGAAGCAGCTTTTGAGCGCGCCAATTATATGAAAGTCCTCAATTCGTACTAAAACAGATTCCCATTTCATCCTGAATCAAAACAGGATCAGGCGACGATGCCTGATCCTATTTTTTGTCTAAATAATATAATGACTCCA
>CALCSH010000570.1 GCA_937893815.1 uncultured Anaerolineae bacterium
TGTTGGCGGCACGGCTGAAAGCTGCGTCAGCGGAATTCGAATCACCCACTGCCAGGTACGTTTTTCCCATCCAAAAGTGGGCTGCGGCACGGTCTTCCAAATCGGCAGACGCGCCTAAATATTGTTCGAAACTCGTCAATGCCGCGGGGTAATCCTCCAAACGGGAGAAAGTGATTCCGGTGAGGAATACCGCCTGAGATACATATTCGCTGGACGGATATTCGGGGGCAATTCGTTGCCAAATGCGTGCAGCCAACCCCAGGTCGCGGTCGCGTTCCGCTACGCGCCCGGCATCAAAGAGAAATTCCGCGGCCCGATCATGCCAGGGCGCTTCGTCCACAAAACTCAATAAGGTCTGTTGGGCAGCATTATATTCTTCAAGATAAGCCCATTGGGTATAGGCTTTTTCTTCCCAAGCATCGTCCCAGCGATCGGCCTCAGGATAATTCTGAATGATCGCATCCCAGATGGCTATGGCGGTAGCTGAGTCGCCTAAGGCGCGGTAAGCCAGGGCGCGATAATAATGGGCGCTGGCGGCGTTTTCATCGGTCGTATTGAGATACCGGTCGAAAGCGGCGATAGAAAGCGTGTATTGTCCTGCAAAATAATCAATTAGGCCGCGATCAAACTCGCTGACAGTGTAGCCTGACTCTACAAGCAAAATAAGGGATTGATAGCTATCGTAGGAAAGGGGATAATTTTCTACAGCGTCGAGATAGGCAGCGTTAGCTTGATCCAATTGCCCCAACACAGTATAGGATTGCCCCATCAAATAATCGAGAGTCGCTTTGGTGAAGTCGTTGTTGGTGCGAGTATAGATGTCTTGATAGGCTATGATGGCGGTGGCGTAATCGCCCTGAAGGTAATAGGCATTGGCGATTTTCGTTTCAACGGGCAGGCTGTCACCCAGCCGCGGAGCCGATAATGCCGCCTGATAGGCACCAATCGCTCCGGCGAGATCGCCACCAGCAGAGAGCGCATCCCCACGCCATTCGTGAACATATGCGTCGATCAACCCCGGGCGAAGGCTGAGATAGGATCCATACGCATCTGCCGCGGTGAGATATTGTTCCAGGGCAGTGTAGGCCAGGGCGCGGGTAATATGCGCGGCTGGGATTTCATCGGCATCGGGATAATCGACCAGCAAGCGCTGGAGAGTATCCAATGCGGTCTGGTATGCCGCCTGATGATAATAGGTTCTTGCCATTCCCAGCAGCGCCGCGGAGCGTATTTCGGCATCGGAGTTGTTTTGGTAGGTGCTGGAATAAGCCTGCAAGGCACTTTCCCAATCGCCATAAAAAAGCGCACGGTCGCCATCTTCAATGCTGATCGCGGGTAGCGAAAAAATCACAGGGGTGGACGTTGGCGGCAGCACGGGGTCAGCAGGCTCCGCGACTACAACCGTCGAGGGGGCTGGCAATTCCACAGGGCGGGTTTCGCCTTTCGGGAGGTTGCACCCACCCAGGCAAACCACCAAAAACAATAATAGTACTTTAGATTTATTCATAAGCAGATTTCCGAAACGAATTTCCGGCGATATTTCAAGATTTATTACATCAACGAATATGATTCGTGCGTTATTTTTGCTTCAGGGCAATTGCACCTAAATTGCTTTTCGCCGGAAATATCACCGTAAAATCACAAAGTGCGCAAAGAGTATTGAGAAATGGCTGACAACTTGATTCGAAATGGCACATTTTAGTTCAGCGCTCGTTCACCTTCATGTAGTTATTCCCATTTCTGCGCGGCCTTTGTGCACTTTCGTTCAAAAATAAGATGCGTTTGCCCTGAATCTTGCCTCCATATTACAGTAATGCAATGCTGATATGTGATATAATCAAACGGATACTTGCGCGTTAGTAGACCGCTTACGGACACATGTTGACAGCAGTGCAATTTTCATTCGGGCACGGAGGTACTTTCGATCCAGTTTATTGGAAACACCCAGCCTAACAAAATACACTCGGTTCGCGTTCGTGAACGTTAGCCGGGTTTTCATTTAACATGCGTTCCGCACAGGTTTGGATATTTCCCATCTTTATTACGTAGGATATATGGGAAATCTGGGATCGTGCTGAGAGATTGTATCCCAGAGCGTACGACAACGCAACTTGATGAACCTAAGTTGTGTTTTGTTATTACTCGTGCCTGTGCTATTATGTAGTTATAGTTTTTGCAGCCGCAAAAGTTAGAGTAGTGCAAATTATGTCAGGAGATAGAATTTTTTTATGGCAAAAGCAGAAGATAAGATTCGAGTAGACGGCACGATTACGGAAGCGCTGCCGGGAACCCAATTCAAAGTAGAATTGGATAATGGGCATGAAATTCTTGCCTACCTTGCCGGCAAAATGCGCAAGTACTATATTCGTGTGCTGCTCGGCGACAGAGTGACGATCGAGATGTCCCCTTATGATATGACCCGCGGGCGCATTGTTTATCGACACAAAAAATATACACCACGGTAACCCTGCCTGTCGGTATTTTTGGCGTTTATGAGAACTATAATTAACGATCAGATTTTAGATTCGCTGGATGACGGCGACAGCCAATACTCGGCTTTGGGGAAGCTGATTGAATTGGGCCGAACACAAGGTTTTGTCACGTATGATGAAATTTTGCGTCATTTTCCTGATGTAGAACAAGATGTCAGCCAACTGGAAGAAGTATTTGCCGCGCTCTTGAATGCACAGATTCCATACGCGGATAGCGACGATATGGAACTGCCCGATGATACGGAATTGGATGACGACTTTCAAGAAGAGCGCGCTCCAAAAGCAACTCAAGAAGATCGTCTTGCAAATATTGATACCAAAGATTTGCTCGGCCTTTACTTTAAAGACGCAGCGCATGTTCCCCTATTGACCGGGGAAGAAGAGTTAAGACTTGCCAAGCAAATTGAGCGCGGTCGCAAAGCGCGCCGCAAACTTGCCAAAGGGGATGTTGCCCCGGAGGAGCGAGCCAAATTATATACATATATTAGCGGTGAATGGGAATCTGTTGAGCATCTGATAACAGCCAACACACGCTTGGTTATCAGCGTAGCCAAAAAACATATGGGACGAGGTATTTCTTTTCTAGACCTGATTCAGGAAGGCAACCTCGGCCTTTTACGCGCAGTAGATAAATTTGATCCAGTCCGTGGTTTCAAATTCAGCACCTATGCCACCTGGTGGATTCGCCAGGCCGTTACACGCGCGATCGCTGATCAGGGGCGCACCATTCGTATCCCTGTGCATATGGGTGATCAGATTTCGAGATTATTCCGCACGCAGCACAAACTAAAACAAGACCTTGAGCGCGACCCAACCATCGAAGAATTAGCGGATGACCTTCAAATTCCACCTGATAAAGTGCGCTATATGTTCCAGGTGGCTCGGCGCCCGTTATCGCTAGAAATGCCGACCACTATCGAAGGTGACGCTGTTCTCGGCGATTTCATCGAAGACGAAGAAACACCTTCACCTGACGAAACTACCACGCACCAAATTCTACGAGAACAACTCGAAGAAGTAATGGAAGAGCTTCCAGCACGCGAAGCCCGAATTTTACGGTTGCGCTATGGTATCCCCGATGGCAAGAGCCATACCCTGCAAGAAGTCGGTAATAAAGTTGGTGTTTCGCGTGAACGCGTGCGCCAGATCGAAGCCCAGGCTCTGCGACGTCTCCGCCGCCCTGGCGTGCGTCGAAAACTGCAGGATTTTCTAGGGGCCGTTCAGGTCAGTTCGAATTCCTAATCCAATTTTTAACAGACCGAAAACAGGAGGTTGCGGGGTACGCCCTCCTGTTTTCAGAATAGCACGACAGCGAAAAATATTACGAAAACCAACCACAATACAAATTCAGATAACAGGGGGCTAAATCGGGAACTATTCGCATCTAAAACGGTAGCATTATGACGAGCGATTTCTTCAAAGAAACCACAAATCATCCTTTCTCCCACTCCGCGCATCAAGCCGATTACGATGCCGATTCTTCCCACAGAACAGCCTACAGTCAAAAAGATGATGATTGGGTCGCGGCACAAAATTATTATCAAAACGGGGAAATGTTTGAGCTAAAAGTGATCGACCAAAACCGCGGCGGGCTGATCGTACTATTCGGTCAACTTCAGGGCTTTATCCCCAATTCGCAAATTCCAGGCTTGGCCCCCGGCAAACAAGACGAAATCAAACATCGCAAGATTGGTACGCTTATTCCCGTAGTTGTCATCGAAGCCAACAAAACTCGCAATCGTCTCATCTTCTCCGCAAAAACCGGAGTTCAGGAAGAAACCAGCGAGTGGGCGCCCAATCTGGAAGTCGGCCAGATTCTGACCGGAAAAATCGTCAATCTGGTTGAGTTTGGCGCGTTTGCCAACATTGGCAACGGAATCAATGGGTTAATTCATATTTCCGAGCTATCCTGGCAGCGCATCGAAAGCCCGGCTGAGGTTGTAAAAATAGGCGACCGCATCAAAGTACGCGTTCAGGCTATCGACCACCAACGCGAGCGCATCAGCCTGAGCCATAAAGCCATCAGCCCTGACCCCTGGATCGGTATTGAAAAACGCTATAAAATTGGCGATCTGGTAGAGGGTATTATCACATCGCAACGCAAATTTGGTATTTTTGTGAAATTGGGTGCGGGCGTTGAAGGCCTGTTGCACCAGAGTGAAATTCCCATCGGCGGCAGCCTATTACCACAAGATGCCATCAAGTCCGGCGCAAAAATACTGCTGCGTATTAGCAATATTGAAGTGCCGCAACAACGCATCAGCCTCAGCTTGCAACAAGTGACAATCGATGAACAAATTTCCTGGCTGATGCACCAAAAGTTTTCCTAATCGCAAAAGAACCAAAGGGTTTCCCTTGGGAGGGTGATATGACCCCTGAAGACTCAACTCCAACGTTTGGGCAGCGAATGATAAACCTGATTCGCTTTGTGGTGCGCCTGCTTTTCACGCTGATTGTTGCCATCGGGCTGGGAGCCGCGGTCTATTATGCCGCAGCGTTTGGGGTACCAGCGTTGCGCGAGCGTTATATTCAACCCGTGGAGGAGAATACCCAACGCATCGCTGATCTTGAAGCCCAACAGCGGCAGTCCCTGGAAGCGCTCACCCAGCAAATTGAAAGCTTGCACACGCGGCTGACCGATCTGGAAATCCAAAATGATCGCGCCAAAGCACAAGTCGCCGAACTCGAAAACAATCTTGCCGCCGCGAAGAGCGTCCAGGCAACCCAGGCCGCTGCGCTGACAACCCTGGCTCCCATGCCTGCCGTTCTCGCTGAAACCCAAAACGAATTATCTCAGGTCTTGACCACCCTTGAAGATTTATCCGCGGGGATCGATACCTACGCTCTCAATATCGGAACCTTGCAAACAGAAAGCCTGAATAATACAACGCGCGTGGTTCAGATGCAAAACGAACTTCAAATGTTGCGTCTTATGGAAGCGCTGACGCGCGGGCGTCTCTTTATTTCACAGGGAAATATCGCCCAGGCCGAGAACAGCATCCACGCCGGGCTGATGGCCGCAGACAAGCTCAGTGAAACTGCACCTGGCTATCAGATGGCCGCATTGAAACAAGTGCGCGATCAACTGCAAAATGCGCTGGAATATCTGGTACTTTCACCGCTTCGGGCCGCCGACCAACTCGACGGAGCCTGGCAAATTACCCAGCAAGGGCTGCCCGACAAACCCAGCCCCACGCCGGAGGCAGAATCCACAACGCAACCAGCACCCAGCCCTACCCCCAGTCCGACGATCACGCCGGAGAGTTAATCCATATTCAATCATGGAAATTTCACCCCAAAGAGACGTATTCGTGTCTTTGGATGAAGGTTAGGAGTATCTCATGCCCGGTATTGTTTGCGCCGTCCGAGGCGGGCCAGCCAGCCAGCCTACCATCCACAAAGCAATCACACTTGCCGAAGAAACCCGGCAAACGATCTATTTCTTATACGTGGTTAATCTGGATTTTTTGAGTCTAACTGCAACCAGCCGCGTGCATGTAGTCGCCAAAGAAATTCATCAGATGGGCGAATTTATTCTACTCGCCGCGCAGGCTCAGGCCACCAAGCATAATGTCGCTGCGGAGGCTGTGGTGCAGCACGGGCAAGTTCGCGAGGAAATTATTAAACTGTGCAATGAGATCAAAGCCGATTATGTAATTTTGGGGCAGCCGCGCGGGCAAAACGAAGTAGATACGTTTACACAGGATCACATGCAACAGTTTCAAGCGCAAATTGAGCAAGAAAGTGGGGCAAAAGTGGTTTTGGCCGAGGATATTCCGCAATGATCCGATATGCGAATATACGGCGCACCCTTTTTTCCGCGCTATTGCTGATCGGCGCGCTGGCCTTAGGATGGCCGAAATCCAGCGGATTGGCGCAAGACAGCACCGCGCTCGGCACGATATTCGGACGCGTGCTCGATGAGCAGGGTCAGCCCGTAGAAGGTGCAACGATTATTCTGCAATTGACGGGAATCATTGACCCAGTGCTGCACACCGCCACACAGAGCGATGGCAGTTTTGCGCTTACTCTGCCAGCATCCATTGAGATTACATCGTCGGCTGAGACTCCGGCGGCACTGCAACCCCTGGCCGGACTACTTGGCGAAACAGTGCTCTTGCGGATCGAACGTCCCCACTTTGATTCTGCCGAAATCCAGCTCGATGCAGCAAGCGTGCAACGCATCCAATCGGGTGCTGCGGTTGAAATATCCGCCATAACCCTGGTGCGGAATGTCGATCTGGCATTCTGGATCGCCACGGCGATTTTCATTGGCGTACTCTTGTTAATTGCCACCGATAAACTTCATAATACATTAGCCGCTCTGGTTGGCGCGTCATTGGTGCTGATCATCAGCTATCTGGGGCACCCAATTTCGGAACATCTCTATATTTTCGATTTCACCGACTCGTTGAAATATATCGACTGGAATGTAATCTTTCTGATCATGGGCATGATGATCGTGATTGCTGTGGTCGAAAATACGGGTATTTTCCAATGGTTGGCTTTCTTCGCGTATCGCATTTCTGGCGGCAACGTCTTTATCTTGTTGCCAATTTTGATGCTGATCGCGGGGATCGCATCCGCATTTTTGGACAATGTCACCACCATGCTGCTGATGACACCGATCACCATCCAGATTGCCATCGCATTGGGCATTAATCCACTGGCCTTTTTAATCCCAGAAGTGATGTCCTCCAACGTTGTCGGTATCAGCACGCTGATCGGCACGCCCACTAATATCTTGATCGGTTCGTATGCCCATATTTCTTTTCGCGATTTTTTGACCAGTCTGACTCCCGGCGTGCTGATGGCATTTGGCGGGTTACTCTTATACAGCATATTGGTCTACCGTAAAGAGCTGACGGTGGCCAGTGAGGCTTCGCCAATGCTTCTGGAGCATCTCGCCGAGCGGGGGCGCATCACTCAGCCAGAGCACCTAAAAAAAGCAGGATGGGTCGGCCTGGGGATGCTAATGCTCTTTATTTTTGGTGAGAATATTCACCTGCTGCCTGCAGTGACCGCACTGGTAGGTGCCACCACGCTGATGGTGTGGATCAAGCCCGATATTGAAGAAATGATTGAAGCCGTCGATTGGACGACGCTGGTCTTTTTTATGGCTTTGTTTATGGCGGTGGGCGCGATTCAGGAAGTCGGTCTGATTAGTTTTATCGCCGTATTCATCGGACGAATGGTCGGCGAAAACCTTGTCCTGGCGATGATCGTCGTGACCTGGTTGAGCGCTATTCTCTCGATG
>CALCSH010000571.1 GCA_937893815.1 uncultured Anaerolineae bacterium
CCCCGAGATGCTCATCGTGAGCGTATCGCCAGCACTCAAGTTTTCGGCTGAATAGGTGCTGTAGGCTACGCCCTGCAGATCGCGCGCGCCGGTATCTGCGAGTTGGTCGCCGCGTACTTTTACGCCATCTTGTGGAGCAATCACAAGCGCCGCCATTGTATCCAAAGGAATCGGCAATTCCAAATCTAGTTTTTCTTTAACATACGGCATGTCATAGGCGAACGTGACTTCGTACGGCTCACTGGAAGGGCGTACACTGCCAATGCCCAGTCCGCCTTCCACAGGCGAATAGCGTAGACGCATACTCTCTTGGATGCTTAAATTGGTAGCACCTTCTGGCAGAGCAAATACCATCAGTGGCGATTCGGGATCTACCGGGGCCACTGTTTGTCCGCTGGGATTGGAAAGTAGCAATAACTGAATGACTTGAACCGTATCATCGGTCAAAAATTCAAAGAAGACATGCATGCGGTCGATGACGAGTAACGAAGGATCGTTGCTGACATCATAGACGGTGATCTCCAGCACAGATTCGGTCGTTTCTTCTGTCACCTGCGCCAAATTCGAGCCATACACTACCTGATCGTATTCGACAGTCGCCAGATACACCCAACCCTCTTTCATGGGCACATTTTCAAATGTCAAAATTCCGTTTTCAGGCAGCGCGGCGCTTTGGTTGAACGCTTCTTGCATGTTGTCATAACCATACAGGATCACTTCGGCATCTACGGGGACATCGCCACCGGCGCCGTTGACCACTGCAACTTGAACCATACCCGTACCTTCGGGCGTTGTTTGAGCCGATTCATCTGTGGTGACGGGTTCCGCATCGGCAGGAGAATCACCCGCGGGGGTCGGTGTGGCCTGGCCCTGTTGGGGTTCAGTTTCGCCTTCGGGTTGGATAAAGGTCAAAAAGCGCAGATAATCCGCCAATGCCCAGCGATCATTTTCGCTCAACTCGTCGCTATACGCGGGCATTTCGCCCTCCCCCTCATTGATCTTGGCGTAGAAATCTTGCGCCGAACGCTCGCCCATAAAGGCCTGATCACTGAAATCCAGCGGGGAACTGCTCAATTCACTGCTGCGCGGACCATCACCGAGACCCGTGTCGCCATGACAGCCGGCGCAGTTGTCGGCATATACTGCCTGCCCCTGTGCGAGATCTTCCGCAGATGTACTCAGGGAGTAAACATATGCGATCACATCCCAGCGCTGCGGAACGGTAAGGCTGTCGAAGGCGGGCATAATGCGGCTCATGTCGGTCATATTGCCTTGAGCGACAATCATATACCATTCTGCGGGGGTGGATGCACGCGCAATTTCTAATGTGCCAATCGGAGGCACGCCGCCCGAAATATTGACTGCTTTTTCGCCGTCACCCAGGCCTGTATTACCGTGGCAGGGGGCGCATTTTTCAGAAAAGGTAGCTGCGCCGCGAGCCGGGTCAGGGGGCAGTACCGGGAAAACCGGAAGCGCTGCGGTAGGTGTGGTCGGTGGCTGTGTGGGTGGGGGTTGATAGCCTGGCGGCGGGGTGATGTCTTCAGAAAGAGAAAAACAGCCAGTGAGTGCAAAGGCAAGGATGAGCAGTGCGAGAGTAATTTTCAAACGAGTTGGCATGATAATCGAGGTGATGTGGTCAAGTTACAAATTGGACGATGATGTTAGTCGAGGCTTTTGCCGCATTTGGGGCAGAAGCGGTCGGATTGAACCACGGAGCCACCGCATTGCGGGCAGAACCCGCCCGATTTTTCCTGGCGTTTTCGGCGGCGTGCGGCGATCAGGGCTTCGAGTTCGTCATCAGGGTGTGTATCATCGGGCTGGAGGGCGTCTTCTAGACGAGTGCTGAGCGCATCAAGCGCATCGCCCTGAAGGGTGTCGAGTTGCCGCAAAATCTCTGCGCCGCGCTGTACGAGTTGCGCTCGTCGCACGGGGTAATCTTCGGCGGGAATTTTCTCCAGCGAGTTGTCAAATTCGAGATCGGATAAAGCGTTGAGAATACGATCGCGTTCAGCCATCAGTGCTGAGAGTTCATGTTCTCCCAGGCTAACGGCAGAAGAGCGGCGTTCAAAGAACGGGCGGCTGATATATAAAGCCGTGAGGATAAATAGTGCAAGGATGAGAAAAATTGAGCCGAGGTCCATGGGATAGGGGAATTGTTTTTGTCGGGTTGGTTATTGGTCAAGAAGCGGATCGATTACGGCCTTGATTTGAGCGAGCGATGTAAACGGGCCAATTTGGGTATGCGTCAGCATGCCCTCTTGATTGATAATATAGGTTTCGGGCACACCGCGGATGCGGAAGGCCTGCGAGATGCGCGTACCCAGATCGGGGCCGTTAGGATAGCTGATATTGAATTTTGTCAGATAGCCCAATGCTTCGGGTTCGGTATCGACATAGTCAACACCCAGAAAAACCACATCACCACGATCGGCATAATATTGCCAGGCAGCTTCCAGATCGGCGGCTTCTTGTTCACAGGGTTTGCACCAGGAAGCCCAAAAATTCAGCACAATCACTTTGCCCCGCAATTCGGCGGAGTTATAGTTTTGTCCATCAAAACTGGTGACGATAAATTCGGGTGCCATCTGCCCAGGCTGAACCGGACCTTCCTGGGTGCGTTTCAAACCAACGGCTAGCATGCCCATTAGCAATAGCAACCCGCCCCAAACCGCAAGACGGCCCCATTGCGGACCGGTTTTCTCCTGGGGTACCTCGCTAACAGGATTGTTGGTAGTTTCTTCATTCATAGATTATCTCCATTTACCCATGTGCAGAATGGATCTGGTCTACTGACTTTTGCGCAGTTCATCTTCCAAACGCGCCACATAATCATCGCTGATCTCGTCGTTCACAAGTGGGGTACTTTCAGGTTCGATCTGTCGCCAGCTCCGCAGGCCTTTTAAAAGCACATATGCGCCGACCAGGAAAGCTACCGGAGGCACAACATACACCAGCCAGTTGATGCCTTCCCGTGGGGGTTCCGACAGTACGCGCGCGCCGTATTGATCGACAAAATATTGCTTTATTTCTTCTTCTGTCCAACCCTGGCTGAGTTTTTCGCCAATCAGGGCGCGCCATTGTGCACAGGCCTGTGTTCCGCACACATCCAGAGGTACATTTTCGCATACCGGGCAAAACATTTCGCGTGCAATGGCATTAATTTCATCATCTGTGGGTGCGTAGGGTTCGGCGTCCTGGGCCAAAGCGGTTACTGGCACAGCCAATACGGCCAAAAAGAGCAGAAAAATGATGGTGGTTGAAAATTGAAGATTGAAGGTTGAATGCTGTTTCATGATATGTCTCGATTGAATGATGAAGGCTGAAAATATCACGTACTTTCAACCTTCATCTTTGTACAAAACTTTAGTCCGCGGCTGCCGCAACTCGATGTTGAGAACGTTTCGGAGCCGTTTCTTTTTCCTTCTCTGGCCAGGCGGAAATCAACGTACCAATGATAAACACCCAAGACCCAACCCACATCCATTTGACCAGCGGATTGTGATAAATCTTAAAGGTGGCGCTGTTGGAACTAATTTCTTCCCAATCGACTAACAACACATAAAAATCATCGGCGAAGGTGCTGCGCACGCCTGGGATTGTCATCGGTTGCTGCGAATCGTAGAAGAAATCGCGCCGGGGGTAGAGTTCGCCAACCGGCTTGCCGTCTTTATATACACTGACTACAGCCCGCGCCACATTGCGCGCATCGTTGGTGTTGAAAACAGCCAGTTCATCGTAGACCATCGTGTAGCGGCCTAATTCAAGCGATTCACCCTGGCTGAGCGTGCCCTGAGTTTCGGTCTGGAACATCTCGATACCCACAATGCCAATTGCCAGCATCGCCATGCTGATATGCACAAGATAACCGCCATAGCGACGCGGATCACGCTGCATCAGTTTCGTGAAGGCGGCCAGGAAATTGGATCCATCGCGTTTGCGACGCGCCATGATCCCGCGCCAGTATTGGTGGATTGTAACCGCGATCACCAGCGAAGCCAGGAAAATACCGATCATGGCGTAGATATTGGTTACACCGGAAATAATTACAGCCACCAATACCACTGCGGCGGCGACGGTAGGTTTCCAGATGGCGCGGCCCAATGTTTGGTAGGTAGAGCGTCCCCAGGCCGCCAGCGGCGCTACTGCCATCAGCAGGAGCAACCCAGCCATCAGGGGGCCATTGGCGCGCTCGTAAAATGGCGGCCCAACAGTTACTTTTTGACCGGTAAAAAGTTCGGAGATTAGCGGGAAAATTACACCCCAGAAACACACCACCAAAATACCTAGGAAGAGCAGGTTATTGAGCAGGAATAGCGCCTCGCGCGAAAGCATGGAGGTCATCTGGTTTTGCGCTTTGAGGGCATTCCAGCGTTGCATGAGCAAGGATATCGAAACGATGAAGGTGATCCCGATAAAGGCGAAAAACAGCGGCCCGATGGCGCTCTGTGCGAAAGCATGCACGGACGAGAGTACCCCGGAGCGAGTGAGGAAAGTCCCGAAGATCACCAAGGCATAGGTGAGTATAATCAACACCATATTCCATTGCTTCAACATACCGCGCTTTTCCTGAATCATCACCGAGTGCAAAAATGCTGTTCCGGTGAGCCAGGGCATGAAAGCGGCAATCTCCACCGGATCCCAGCCCCAGTATCCACCCCAGCCCAGCACATCGTAGGCCCAGCGTCCACCGAGCACCAACCCCAACGTGAGGAACATCCACGCCCACAGTGTCCAGCGACGTGTCAGACGAATCCAGCGGTCATCGGTTCGACCTGTGATCAGGGCTGCCATAGCAAAAGCATAAGGAATCACAAAGGAAACAAATCCCAAATAGAGCATGGGAGGGTGAATAATCATACCGGGGTGGCGCAGTAAGGGGTTGAGGCCTCTGCCATCGGAGGGGAAGTATAACGATCCACCCGCAGGCCGTAGCATAGCTTCGATCACCTGTCCGCTGGGCAATGCCCACAAGCGGGTAAAGGGATTCTCTACGAAGAGATTGAGCGCCAGGAAAAATGCCAGCGTGATCAGGGATACCACGATCACCCAGGGCAAAAACTCGCGGTCTCGATCCCATTTGCGCAGTGTGACTGCCGATGCAAACGCCGACATCAGCCATGACCAGAACACCAGCGAGCCAGACTGCCCGCCCCATAGTGCGGTGACTTTGAGGTACATGGGCATGCTGCGGCTGGTTACACTGGCAACATATTCAACTTCAAAATGATTGGTGGCTAATAAATAAATAATGCTCAGCGCGGAAAGCGTGAGCAAGGGGAAGGTGAGCAACATGGCATTTCGAGCGCTATCCACCAGAGCGGGTTTGTTCTTCCGTAGTCCAACCAGTGCAGCACCAATGCCATAAAAAGATACGATTAATGTGAGAACTAATGCACCATAACCAAGATTTGCGATCATAGAAACTCCGTAGTGAGGGGACAGGTAAATAGTGATTAGGCAATCAGGGATTGGATTCCCAACCACCTGATTCCGAATTACCGCATACCTGATTACCTAATTGCCTGATACCTGCTCTGGCACGGCTTCTTCGTATTTTGTCGGGCACTTTAGCAAAAGTTCGTCGGCGTGAAACACGCCCTCGCTGTCCAATCGGCCTGTCATGATGGCCTGGGCTTCATTTTGCAATAAATCGGGGACCGGCCCTTCGTAGACTACCGTAATTCTCGAGCGTGTGGGGTCGACGACCGCTGCATGAAGCGCTGCGGCCAGGCCACCCTCGGCATCGAGATCGGCGTTATCACCGGGCACGTGAGCAACATCAAAGGTCAGCAGAAGATTGTCACGATCATAAACAATGCTGTCGCCGATTACAGCGCCAGATATGCGCAAGTCGCGGTCGGCGACTTCGTCTGTTTTGGCGACCAGTTCATTGATGGTAAGGAAATACTGGGCGCTGGCCTGTGTGGATGAAACGATGAGATAAATCACCGCGGCGACAATCATGGCCCCACCCATGATGAATTTCATTCGGTTGCGAGAACCGGTTTGTGTGATGGTTGTTTCTTCCATTAAATGCTCCCGTAACTACAGATATTTGACTGCTCTGGGCTGTGAATTCGTGAAACGCAGTTTCGAAAAATCATCAGCCTGAGCAAAGATGCGAATAATGTGACGCAGTTTTGACGCGCGCCTTCAAGCGTATATTTTGTCACAATGAGATTAATAGAAGGTGAGTAAGGCTGAAATATCGCATGAGAGCAAACTTTCCGCACGTTACATAAGATCGCCAATCGATTTCACGAATCGGATTCTGGATGATCTCTAGGAATCCCTGTGGTAGTTGTCCACATTTAGGGGTGTAGGGTTTCTCACGGCAGTTCCCAAAGAGCCATTCTGGACTATAATTACACCTATTAATATCATGTTACACTTGCCAGTCGTAATGATACCAGTAGAATTCGCATCAGGAGAAGATGATGAAAAAATTAAATCTAATGCTTGCTATCGTGCTCATATTGATAGGCATCGTTGCATTATCGGGGTGTACCGCCCGGGAAACAGTCACAGGTCAGGTTGGGCCTGCCGGGCCGCCAGGGGTGATGGGACCAACAGGAACTCGGGGCGAAACCGGGCCTCCGGCCACGGCACTCACCTTCAGTGCCGAATACACTGGAAGTCGAATTTGCGGCGGCTGTCATGCCGATATTTCCGCCACCTTTAAAGATACAGGACATGCCTGGGGGCTATCCCCAGTTGAAAACGGATTGCGCCCCAACTACCCCTTCACGCAGGTTTTTGTGCCCCCGGATGGCTACACCTGGGACGATATCAGCTATGTGGTTGGCGGCTACAACTGGAAGGCTCGCTTTGTCGATCAGCAGGGGTATCTGATTACACATGCACCGGATGCTGCAGGCGATGTGGAATATCTCAATCAATATAATTTCGCCAATCCTTATGCATCCCAGCGAGCGAGCTGGGTCGGTTATCATGCCGGGGAGGCAGAACTCGCTTTCGATTGTGGAACCTGCCATACCACCGGATATAGCCCCAAAGGCAATCAGGATGACCAACCCGGATTTATCGGTACTTGGTCGGAACCGGGTATCCAATGTGAGGCTTGTCACGGCCCTGGCAGTTTACATGCTAAAAACCCCGAAGGTTTTCAGATGCGAGTTGACCGCGATGCCGAAGCCTGTGGCGAGTGCCATACACGCGGAACAGTGGAAGAAGTGGATGCCGAGGCCGGATTTATTCAGCATCATGAACAATATGAAGAACTTTTCCAGAGCAAACATATTGCCCTGGATTGCGTGCTTTGTCATGATCCCCACACCGGCGTGGTTCAATTGCGTCAGCGCGATCAACAGACTACCCGCACGCAATGCGAAGATTGTCACTTTCAGGAAGCCCGCTTCCAGAAAAATGAACGCCACGCCGAGATTAATTTCGATTGCGTAGAGTGTCATATGCCGCGTTTGGTACAAAGCGCCTCGGCCAATCTCGATCTATTCACGGGTGATATTCGCACCCACGAAATGGCGATTGATCCGTATCAGATCAACCAATTTAACGAGGATGGCACATTGGCAGCTTCGCAAATTTCACTGGATTATGCCTGTCGGCATTGCCATGTGGAGGGGATGGTCAAACCGCTTAGTGATCAGGAACTATTCGATGCGGCCGTCAACTATCATAGCCGCGAGCAATCGTCTCGCTAAATAGGCATGGTTCCAAAATTGACTCCACTGAAAAAACTACCGTGCAGGTGTTCCCGCCGGAATATATGGGG
>CALCSH010000572.1 GCA_937893815.1 uncultured Anaerolineae bacterium
GGAGCCGTAAACCAGCGCCAAACGGGATAATCGGGCCGCTCGACGAATTGAAAGGAATCCGGAGCAATCAGCTCGCGCCCATCCTGAATGACGCGCGCATAACGCCCAGCCGGAATCATCAACGTCAGCACCCCCGCGATCATCATGATCGCAAACAAAATAAGAACAGACTGGATAAACGCTTTGGCGCTGATCTGCGCACCGGATTTTGCTTCCATGCGGTTTCTCCTTGGAAAATTTGGAATGGGTTTCCAATCGGCCTGATGGCAATCAACAGGTGACTGTCGAGCTATTTCTGATCGTATCTCCTAAAAAGTGTAGCACAGCTTGTCAACGCGTTCGATTCAATTGGCAGTCAGATGAAAGTTACTTCCATCGTATTATTTCTGGCTCTTGGGGAGGTCTTCACCACGAGTTGGGAGATTGATCACAAAGGTTGTTCCCTCCCCCGGTTGGCTTTGTACGATGATTTGCCCCCGATGAACTTCGATAATGGATTTAACAATCGCCAGACCTAAACCAGTACTGCGAGAGTTTTGCTTGCGGGTATCTGTGCCGCCAATGCGAAAGAAGCGGTCAAAGATATGCGGAAGATATTTCTCATCAATGCCGGGGCCGGTATCTTGAATGGCTACTTGCACGCCCTTCGGATTCTCAACTGAATGCACACTTACTTTCACTTGCCCGCCTTCGGGTGTGTATTCCAGAGCGTTGGCTACCAGATTATCCATCACACGACGGAGTTGATCTTCATGCCCCCAAACCGGAGGAACCGTTGTCGTGAGTTCTGGTTCCAGGGAAATGCATTTTTTTTGCGCCCGCACCGTGAAGATATCGCTAGTTTCCTGAGCTAAAGCGGCCACATCTACCCAGGTGTACAGTTCCGCATCCATACCGGCTTCGATACGGGAAAGATCCAATAGATCGTTGACCATATTGGTCAGGCGATCGATTTCGCTTTCAATTTCTGCCAGAAAACGCTCAGATACTTGTGCATCTTGCGTAGCACCAGCCCGCAGGGCTTCCACGCGCAACTTGATCGCGGTCAGCGGTGTTCGCAGCTCATGGCTGGCATTCGCCACAAATGCACGCAACTGATTGATATTTTGTTCCAACCGACTCGCCATACTATTGAAAGTTTCGGATAGTTGGTGCATCTCCTGGGGGCCGCTGGGATGGGTTCGAATACTGAAATCGCCCCCGGAAAATTGATGCGCAGCGCGGGTAAGATGATCAATTGGCGATGCCAAATTACGCCCCAGCAGCCAGCCAGCAATCCCGACACCCGCCACAATCAATATCATGAAGATGAACAATGCACTCATGGATCCCTTGGCCGGGGCAAAAACATTTTGGGCCGGAACACCCAACCGTAACAACCCGAACAAATCATTTTCGTGCTCGATACGGACAGCCACGTAGAACATCTCGTCCCCAAATTTATTATAGCGAATGGTATGTCCTTCGCCGATATTATCATCCAGGGCAAGCAAAACCTCAGGCGCAGAATCCTCCGTCACTCGGGCCGGTTCAACATCTATATTATCGATAATCGGCGTTCCATCGGGAAGATATACTGTGTAATGCAATTCCGGCTCATCGGCCAGCCAATGCGCCACAGTAACTTGCACGTTGCTTAACGATACATCCCCTTTCATAAAATAATCCATCGGCTCTTCCAGCGCGTTGCTGGTGGCAAAAGCCAGATCTTCCAGTCGGTTTTCAGCCTGCTGCTCGGCGGCCTGAAAAATTGCTCTGCCAGCAAAGGCATATACCAAGATCACGCTGACCAGAGCCACAGCCAGATGCGAAAAAACCAGGCGCGTATTAAGAGTACGAAACATTTAGGTGAGCTCTTCGGGACCGGCGAAGCGATAGCCATAACCGCGCACTGTTTGAATTAGTCGCGGACTGGCAGGGTCATCTTCCAATTTAACCCGCAGCCAGCGGATATGCACATTGAGGGTGCGGTGATCCCCAACCCAATCTTGCCCCCAAACCTGATCCAATAATTGTTCCCGGCTGAGTGCTGTTCCCGCATTTTGCATGAGCAGCATCAACAAATCGAATTCGCGGGCAGAGATTTCTATTTCAAGATTGCGACGAAAAATCCTACGCGCCTTTTTATCGAGGGCAACTTCGCCGATAACAAAAGTGGATGGCGAGGGTGCTTGCTGGTCGAACTGCACCCGCCGCAACAAAGCCCGGATACGCGCCAAAAGTTCACGGAAGGCGAAGGGTTTTGTCAAATAATCATCCGCGCCAATCTCCAGGCCCATCACGCGGTCAATTTCATCATCGCGGGCGGTGAGCATAATCACAGGGATCGTACTGTTGATTCGCATCTGGCGACAGACTTCCATGCCACTAATATCCGGCAAATTCAGATCCAATACGACCAAATCGGGCGCAAAGGCCGCCATGGCACTGAGTGCCTGCGCGCCAAGTTCTACGCTATAAACTTCAAAGCCTTCTAACTTTAGGCTATAGCTCAGTGAATCGGCGATCAATTCATCGTCGTCAACAATTAGAATACGGGTCACGGATTTTGCTCTCAAGTATGTACTTTGTAGGGAATGAACAGGAATTCAATCTACACCAGAATATAGACGTTGGCATAGTTCATTAGGATTTACGCAACTCGATAAAAAATATCCCGAAAATAGGGGTGTGTGGTGGCGGAGCCCACACACACCCCTATTTTCGGGCATTCTCTTGTACAAGTGCGTAAGTCCTATTCATAAGTATAGCCCAGATTTGATAGGTCAGTGTTAGGTTCTTAATCGAATCTTAAACTTGATGCATAGCTATTTTAACCACCATAATGCTATTCATCACTAAAATTAAGCCCAGATGAGAAAAGCTGGCCATTTTTCCCCCCTAAGTCTGGGAATATCGTTCGCTTTATTGCTGCTGCTGGGCATTTTCTTTTTGCTGCGCGGCAATTTAATATTCAGTCCTGGCGCGGTGAGCGCAAAATCGCAGACTGGCATAAATTTGGGTGGTTTTACATCCCATGCAGAATTTGAACGTGACTGCCAGCTTTGCCACCTGCCGTTGAAATCTCAACAAGCCCCGCTGTGCATGGAATGTCATCGCAATATCGATGAACAAATCGCTCAGGCGCAAGGCACGCATGCCAAAATCACACATGTAGATCGCTGCGCAAACTGCCATGCCGAGCACCGCGGTCGTGATTTTGACCCCACACAAAGCGCACTGATTCACTTCGACCACACCCAAACTCGTTTCAGTCTGGATTGGCATCAATTTAATTATGATGCTGATCTCCTGGAATGCAGCGCGTGCCACAATATGGAAGGAAATTTCGTTTTATCACAAGAAACCTGCGTACAGTGCCATACCAGCCACGATGCCAGCTTCATGAGCACGCATCAATCCGATTTTGGCCTCGACTGTTTAGCCTGCCACGACGGCAAGGATTCGATGACCGACTTTAACCATCGCACCACAAATTTGCCGCTGGATGGGCGGCACGCCCAAATTCGCTGTGCGGATTGCCATATCAACGGGCAATTTAACGATTTGTCTGCCGAGTGCATCGCCTGTCACGCTGAACCCGACGCGCACCGCGGCTTATTTGAACCCAATTGTTCAAGCTGTCACACCACCCTGGCCTGGAAGCCTGCCATCGTCAACGGCGCCGCGTTTGATCACGCGCGGAATACATCTTTCAGTCTCAACCTGCATCACGCAAATTTCGATGGCAGCGTCATGAACTGCCAGGGCTGCCACCCACAAAGTGTCGAAAAATTCTCGCCGGATATCTGTATCCAATGCCATGCCCAGCAAGATACGCCATTTATGAATGAGCATCAAGCCTTGTTCGGCACAACATGTCTCGAATGTCATGACGGTGTGGATCGCTACAGTAATTTTGACCATAACCAGCTTTTTCTTCTGGATGGTCAACATGCCAATCTGGATTGTCAGCAGTGCCACGTCGGGCAGCGTTTTCAGGATACGCCTTCAGCGTGTTCGCAATGCCACACGGAGCCTGTTATTCACGCCGGGTGGTTCGGCCTGCAATGTCAAAACTGCCATACCAACGCCGCCTGGACTCCCGCACGTATGACACTGCATCCGTTCCCGCTGGATCACGGCATGGACCAACCCCTTGCCTGCGAAGTTTGCCACGCCAGTGCATACACAGAATATACCTGCTACGGTTGTCACGATCACCAGTCCGCCGCGATTGCTGAAACCCATGCAAAAGAAGAAATTTCATCCCCAGAACTGAACGCCTGTGTGGATTGCCATCCCGTGGGTGAGTATACAGAATAAAGGATTGAAGGTGGCCCCTATGCGTAGATTTATCGTTATCGCAATCTTATTGGTGAGTGTCGTTCTGACCCTGGGAGCGTCAGCCAGCGTAGCCTTGGCCGAGGCGGGTCCGTTTTCCCCTGGAGACCTACTCTTCCCGGTGCAGCACTACGTAGAACAACAGGCTTTCTTCCGCCCCAACACCGATCAGCGCGCCGTCTGGTTTTTGGATCTCATGGAGCGCCGACAGCTCGATATGGAAAGCCACGCCGGAACACCGGAGCAAGCTGTATCGGTGCAATACTTCAACGACGCGGTATCGCAAGTGGCTCGCTCGATGAGGCGTATATCCCCGGGTGGATTCCAGGCTTTACAGCCGCGTCTGCTCTCATTGCTGGAACAATCGGAACGAGTAGTAGCAAATCTGACACCCACCACCAC
>CALCSH010000573.1 GCA_937893815.1 uncultured Anaerolineae bacterium
GCGGGTATTTCCACGGTGCACCATCCAGGCGCAAGGCCGAAACACGCGGGTAAGGCGGCTGAGATGGAGCGCCCAAACCGGCACCCTCGGCGGCAACTTCTGTAGAGAGACAGCCACCGGGGGTAAGCACATTGCCACTCAATGCGTTCAACGTGGCGATGGCACGCTCGGTTTGGAACGAATTAATGAAATTGGAAGTGCGCCAGCCGGGATGCGCCAGGGCATTGTGCTCGGCGGCGGCATACTCGCGCGCGATCCGGTCAATGTCCGCCGCGGGAACACCGGTGATTTTTTCGGCCCATTCCGGCGTATAACGGCTCATTTCGTCTCGAATGCCATCGCAGCCGATCACATATTGTTTGACGAAATCGCAATCTGCCAATTCATTCATAACAATGACATTAATCATCGCCAGCAAAAAGGCAGCGTCGGTGCCGGGCCGGATCGGAATCCACTCGTCTGCTTTGGAGGCCGTCTTCGTATAGCGTGGGTCGAGGTAAACCAGCTTTGCGCCGCGGTCAATCGCGCGAGCAAGTTCTCCGGTCTCGGAGGTCGAAATCGCCTCCATCATATTGCGGCCAACCATCAGGATGAACTCAACATTATCGTAGTTGCGGGAAGGCTCTTCGACGCCATACGTCAGCAGGAAAGCCGTGATCATAGCGTTAAAACATAACGAACGCTGCGTGCCATAATTCGGCGAACCAAATGCATATAGCAAATTTTCAAACTGAACCTGGCTTAAATTGTGTGTAGACGAAAAGATCATCGCCTCCGGGCCATATTGCTCTTTGATCTTGAGCATATTGACCGCCACCATATCCAGCGCTTCATCCCAGGATGCTTTGCGGAAGAGGCCCTCGCCGCGCTTTCCCACCCGGATGAGGGGGGTCAGCACACGGTCGGGATCGTAGGTGTTCATTAATCCAGATTGTCCGCGCGGGCAAAGTTTGCCACGCGAATGGGGATGCTCAGGATTGCCGTCCAACTTGACGACGCGCCCGTCTTGGATTTTGGCGACCAATCCGCAGCGCCAGACGCACATCTCGCACATGCTGGTGATATATCCATCGCCAGCAGCATTCAGATGGCCCGCGTCACGTGCGGCTTGCGCCACCTTTGGCGGGAGCATTTGCCCGAGAGCCAGGACCCCCGCCGAGGTCGCGCCTAGTTTTAGAAAATCTCTTCGTGAGATTGTTTGTGTCATAATATTCTCCTGCAAACCTTATCACCGGCCATCTTCCCTGAGAGAGAAAAAGATGGTCAGGTAAAGGATCGGTTACTTTTCTTTCCTCTGCCATCCCGCACGATCAATCAAATAGAATAGCAGGAGCGATATCAACGCGAAGAGCAGGATAAATAAGAAGGGGCTGATATTCCAAAGGTCGGGTATGGTCACGTTCCCAAAATTTGCCAAAGCAGAAATCATTGGGAAAACCTTTTGATACGTCAAACCGTAGATCACAGCGCCTGTCAAAAAACCCAATAAGCCCGGAACGATATAATCAATTTTGCCTTCGCCGCCACCGGCAGCGCAAGTGCCCGGTCAGTATCCGGTGAGCGCCATGCCCACTCCGAATATCAACCCGCCTAAAAGATTTCCTGCAATATAGGTCGCGGGCACATTCGGGAAATTGAGCACGCCCAGGCCGCGCAGCGCGTACAGGCCACTCATGGCAACGACCAGCGCGGTCATCATGAATTTCAATACGGCAAGATCGGTGAAGCGGAAGACATTCACGATTTTGTTGTATTTGGTCAAACCGGCCTTATTTAATGAAAAGCCGAAGAAAGCGCCGAAAACAAGCGCAAGTATGGAGTTTGTCATTGTAGTTTCCTCGCAATCCTAGTATTGCTTGCGGTAGATAATGAGCGCCGTTAGAATGCCCGAAGCGAACATTCCCATAATGAACAGGAACGCCGCCGGAGCCAGCAACATGCCGCCAGAGATGGCAAGACCGCTGGTACAGCCACCCGCAATACCAGCCGCATATTCCAAAATAATCGCACCGATAAACGCCAATGCCCAACGCTTCCAAACCTGTGGGCCGAAGATGCGCTTCCATTGCTCGTCGGAGTTGGAGGCGCCCTTCTTCCCCCAGAGCAAAGTATTACTGGTTGCTGCACCGATCATCCCACCGAAGAACACTCCCACCAGCAACAATACGCCGTAGGTAATGCCGGGCGGCATGATGAAATTGAAATACATATTATCGAATGCGGCTGGTGCAACCGCCTTGCCGATCATTCCGGCAATGTTTTCAAACGCTCCCGAAGCACCCAACAAACTGTCACTCAGCCAGACAGCGACGATGCCCACCAGGCCGAGCAAAATCCCCGCCACATACGGCGACCATTCTTCCTTGCGAATATAGTTCAGAATAAATTTCATGGCTTATTCCTTATCCGTCTCTTCAGAGACAACGGCATCCATCAGGTCAAGCACTGTATCGGCCTTTTTTGGATTGTTCAAAATATTTTTCAGCGATTTGCGCGTTTTCGTTTTGAGATTCGCGATCTGCGGCAGCATCTCTACCACCTCGGCGGGGTATTCGTTATCAACCGCACGCGTATCACCAAACTGAATACTGACCAGCTTTTCGCGTGTGACAACAAATCCACCGCCACCAACTGCGATTAGGCCAATCATTCCGATAAGTAGCGTATTGCCCCAATTCACGGATGTCTTCCCCAGTACGATTTCGTCATAGCTCTGGGTATAGTTGATCAGATTAGGATCATCCACTACGACATCATTGCAACTTTGACTGGATGTGGCGCTGGCAGCCGATTCTGCGCTAACGGGGGCAGCTTCAGACGACCCCGTGGTTGGCGCGGCAGAGCCAATGCCGACTTCTACTCCCAAAGCGGTCGCATAGATATCGGCGCGTGCTTCCAAATCGGCATAGTGGCACTGCTGACAGGCCGCCTTGACATCCGATAGCGGAGGCACCATCCCCTCATGAGCGGCAGTCTGTTCTTGCGCCTGATTGTTGCCAGCATGACAGAGATAACAAAAATCACCAAAAGCATGGGACTGATGCCATGCCGTGCCGTCGGCGTTGACTGGCAACTCACCCTGTACCTCATGACAATTTTTACAGGATGAAGCCTGCGATCCGCATTGTGCGTTGGCAGGTGGCGCTGATCCCAACCAAAAACTGGCGGTAATCACAAGTAAAACGCCAACCATGACTATCAAGTAAAAATGATTCTTATGCTGCATATAACTGCCTCCTTGAGAATCTCTATATAAAAATAAGGGGCAAATCCAATTGCCCCTTTGTGAGCGTTCATGCTCAGTTTAGGTGCCTTCTTGGGTTCAGAGAATTAGTGGTTCTTTGTGAACGATAGAACCGAATTTGAGATGTCCACCAATAAAATGGTTAGAAGGGTTTTAATCCTTGGCGCCGCCAGAAAAATGAAAAGTTTAGTAAAATAGACTCCACTGAAAAAACTACCGTGCAGGTGTTCCCGCCGGAATATATG
>CALCSH010000574.1 GCA_937893815.1 uncultured Anaerolineae bacterium
GGCCAACAAAGACGAGGCGTAAAGTAAACTCACATCTAGTATTTTGAACCGCGGCGTTCGCTAAGCTCGCAGAGTGAAAAAAATTACCAGTAATCGCTCCTCGATCTGTGTGTTCTCTGCGGGGAAGATCAACACCTGAGCCTTCTTGATCCCCATCCCGGCAAAAGAGATACCCGTTAACCGGTGTATTTAATATCACCGCTCGATTCTCCGGCAAACGATCACCAACCTGCGCCCAACGAGATTCGTCCGTGACGATAAGGGCATCCACGCGGCGAATGGCCCACAAATCCAGTGCCCGAATCAGCGCTTTCACCCAACCGGGCGTGGCGCGCAGATGGTCGGCGTAAAAATCAAAAATATCGTAAATAATGTGATTGCCGAAAAGAGTTTTGCAAATCAATGCGGGCAAAACGGTATCAAAATCGCAAGCGTGAATAATCTCATATTCCCGGCGGTTGCGCGTCAGCCAAAAAAAAAGCCCCCATTGCCAGCGCAGCAGCGGCCAGAAATTCCCCAAGCCGTGCCCGAACTGCGCCTGAATCGGCAGGCGGATGCAATCCGCCCCGGCGATTTCTTCACGTCGCGGCAAGGCGGCACTGCGATCCCAGCCCAGCAGAAACACGCGATACCCGGCCTCGGTTAACGCGGCAGCGGCCTTCTCCACGCGCGGATCGGGGGCGATAGGGTTTGAGCGGGTAATGACAACGCGCATAATTTTCAGGGCAACAAAAAAACAAGCAAACCAGGAAAAAATCCTGCATTCCTGGTTTCCTTATCAAATATCTACGCAGCCTGCAAATACTGCGCTACTACCTCATCCACATCCCCCAATGCCGCCGCCTGCCCGCCATCCAGCCACAAGGCACGCTGACAGAATTCTTGTACGCGCCCCATGCTGTGCGAGACAAGCACAATTGTGGTTCCCTCGGCCTGAAATGCGCGCATACGCCTTAGGCATTTCTCCTGGAAAGCAACATCCCCCACGGAGAGGACTTCATCAATCAACAAAATCTCCGGGCGGATGCAGGTCGCAACAGCAAACCCCAGGCGTGCTACCATGCCAGTGGAATAAGTGCGCAGGGGCGCATCAATGAATTCATCAATTTCGGCGAAATCTACAATGGCATCGAATTGGGTAGCGATATCCTTGCGCGGCAGGCCAATCAGCGCGCCGTTGAGAAAGACGTTTTCGCGCCCGGTCAATTCGTGGTGGAATCCAGCCCCCAGTTCTAGTAGTGGGGCGGTGCGCCCGCGCATGATAACGCGTCCCTGGGTGGGTTTGAGCACACGCGCCATCACCTTGAGCAGAGTGCTTTTCCCGGCGCCATTGCGGCCGACAATACCAAAACTCTCGCCGCGTCCTATTTCCAGGTGGATGTCACGCAGCGCCCAGAATTGATGATACTGCAAACGTCCTTGCGTCCAGCGGATGGCATATTCCTTGATGCCAGACAGCCGTTCACGCGGCAGGCGGTATTGGATGGAGATGTGGTGTAAGTTTATTGCGGTAGTCATGGTTATGTTAATTCAGTAATCAGGTTAATTAGGGTAGGACTTACGCAACTCGATAAAAAATATCCCGAAAATAGGGGTGTGTGGGGGCTTCGCCCC
>CALCSH010000575.1 GCA_937893815.1 uncultured Anaerolineae bacterium
CCCGCCACACCCCCAAATCTGGGAACCTCCACGCAAAGTCTCAAAGAGCCTAAATCTTGTAACGCACTGTGGTGGACTTTGTTTTATTAGGAGGCATATCATGGAATTGAACTATACCATCATGCTCGTCGTCGCAAGCATTTGTGCAATTGGCGGCCTGGGCTTTGGATATTTAATTGGCAAACAGCAACAGCCCGATGAGCCGTCTCAACCACCCCCACCCGTTATCCCCCGTTCTGTACAATACCCCGCCGATGCGTTACACATCTGGCGCGATCACGAGCAAAAACAACTCGTGCTGAAAATAAAAGAAAATACCTTCCGTTCGATGGAGCCGTTACCGGCTGCCGAGCAAAAATTCTTGCAGCAATTGTTGAGCTATTTATCCAAGTGGATCAATACGCCCATCGAGCCCGCGCCAGATGCTGATACGCCCCAGGCAACCGCCTCACCACAACCGACACCCATCGCCCATCGCACAGTTGAACCCATAGACGCCGTCATCAGCAACAAGAGCATTGTGGAGCAAATCAATGATATTCTGCAAGAAAAATTACTGACATCCTCGTTGCGCGAGCGCGGCATCAGTCTGACACAAACCATCAGCGGCGGTATGGTAATTTATGTGGGTTTGAACAAATATGAGGAAATTGACGCCATCCCCGATCAGGATGTTGTAGCCATGATCCGGGCGTCGGTCAAAGCGTGGGAACAACAGCAATAAATATGTGACTCTACTGCAAAAAGCCGATGACGGGAACACCTGCACGGTAGTTTTTTCAGTGGAGTCATATGTACATATTCTACCGAAAGCAGGAACCCGAAGAAGATTAAACCGGAGAAATTTTCTCGTCCAATTCGATGTTGAGCCGCTCTACCAGAGCGGCTTTTTCTTTCGGAGCTAAAAATGACGCTTGTGCGGCGGCAATGATTTGCGCCCGCAATGCAGGCAAGGAAATCCCCAGTTTTTCACAGGCCACAAAATATTCCTGTCCCAGCGTAATTTTAGAAATACTGGGATCATCGGTGTTGAGGGTGGCATTTAAACCGGCTTCGAGCATTTGATGAAAAGGATGCTGTAGCAAATGATTAACGACCCCCGATTGATGATTACTGGTAATGCAGACCTCGAATACTGTCTGGCGTTCTTTTGCCAGGGCCACCGCGGTATCATCTTCCATAACGCGCACGCCATGGCCAATGCGCGAGCAGCCAAAATCGGTGATCGCTTCGACAACATTTTCTGCGCCACCCCACTCTCCGCTGTGAATGGTAATACCCAGACCTTCCTGCTGAGCCTCCTGAAAGATACCCTGAAAAGGTTGGGCTGAAAATTCGGCCTCGTTCCCGGCCAAATCCAGGCCGATAATGCCGCCGTTTTTACGCTCCATCGACAGCCATGCCACCTGCTCGGCCAGATCGGGGCTTTCGTGTCGGTTGACACTGGCGATCAGGCGTGTGATAACACCATATTCTTCTTGCCCGGCGCGTGCGCCTTCAATTACCCAATCCATCACATGCCCCAGGGGGAAGCCCTCGGCCTTGCTCAGGGCTACGGGCGTAAAACGAAGTTCAAGATAGCGGATATTATCCGCCGCGGCATCGGCGATGGCTTCGCGCGTAATGCGTCCAATCACATCGGGCGAGCGGTAGAACAGGCGTAGAATGGCAAATTTAGAAAGGAAATTCTCGAAGGTGTAAGGCTCATTATCCCCAATCTGCACCAGAGGACGCAGGGTTCCGGTATCTTTATGAGGAAAGCCAAACGACTGCCCAATTTCGGCCAGCGTTTCAACCCGTACCGAACCTTCCAGGTGGCGGTGGAGTTCAACCTTGGGCAACGATTGATAGAATTCGGGTGGTTTATACATTTTTTATCAGACTTACGGTGGTATGCTCTTAATTGAGTAGTATACCATCCGAATAGTACCGGATTAGCCATCATTTGGCTCAAAGAGCGTGTTCGAATTCACAAATATGTAAGTTTCGCAGCATCCCAGGGCATCGTCTCCAAAACTACCCAAGGACCCAAAAAAAAGTGTCTGGGGTACAAAGCACTCCAGACACTTTTTTTAGCATCTTCTCATTTGCAGCGAAACTTTATTCCTATTTTCGGCGACGGCGTTTTTTCTTGCCGCTCTCTGCAGGTTTCTGCGCTGAGTGTGGTTGCGGTGCGGCAGCTTTAATTTCAGGAACGGCGGCTTTTTGCACACCCGCCTGGGCATCGCTCATATTCCTGGGACGAAACGTGAACATGCGTGTGGCTACACTGATGCGCATATCGCGTAACAAGTTTGTAAACATTTCAAAGGCGCGGGTTTTGTATTGCACCAACGGATCACGTTGAGCATACGCTTCCAGGCCGATGGCCACACGCAGCGCTTCCATTTCGGTGAGGTATTCGATCCACAGATTGGAAATTACATTCAGCAGCAGTTCGCGGTAAATAATCGTCAACGATTGGCGGCCCAGTTCGTCGCCAATTTGGTTTTGGATATTGGCATCGATGGCGTTGAGCGGTTGCGCCTTGATCGTGGTGAAGACATGCTCCCCGAGGGATTGCGCCAGCCCTGCCTGTGCTTCCGGACTCAGCTCTGTGAGGGTCGCATTCCCCAAACGAGAGATTTCCGTTTGGCCCCACTCGGCCCGGATGGCAGCCTGTGCTTGCTCGAGGTGAGCCAGCACCGAGCTAGTAATCTCCTCCGGGTCGCGGTGCTCCAATTCAACCGCCGCCGCATGGATATAGGTCAACCGCGAGGTCGATTGCCAGACGCGTTTGTGGGTCTTCTTGTCAAATGCCTGACGCCGCCCCTGCGGTATTGCCAGGATCATTCCTAGCAAATCTTGTTCAGCGAGCTGCCGCCCGACATATTTTGCCAGATTGGTTTGTAAATCGCGCGCAATTTGACCAGGATTGGCCTCATCGCCAATATACTGAGTCAGACGATCGGCGTAAATTTTTTGAATCGCATCCAGTATTTGATCGGCGAGATGATCCCATTTTTTACCAACCAGGTCGTTCGGCGCGAGATCAAGCGAATCTTTGAGCACGCGCTCCACCGCACCGATCAGGCGTGTAATTGTCAACGCCTGGATGACTTCTTTTACAGCCGTGCGCAATTGATCGCTCACAGCATAAGGGTCGTCGCGCAATTGTTGTGCCACATCGGGAGCAATTTGGAGCGGCAAGCGCAGCATTTCGGTGAGTTCTTGGGCTAACTGACTGGGATTGCGGGTATCTGTCTCATCTTCCAAGTCCAAACTATCGAGGAAAATATCCAGCAACTCCATGCGCTCCGTAACCAGTTTCTGCATGTTGGCCCAATTGTTTTCGAGCAATTCATCCACCGCGTTGTGCAGGTGCGCGGCTTCGGCCTGGATGGCGCGTTCGGCCAGTGCCAACAACGCAGGTTGCGCTTCTTCGGCTGACATCGCTGCCGCGCCCAGGCTATCGAGTAGCAATCTTAATGTATAGGAGGGGAAAATTCGCCCGCCCAGAGGAAACGCCGGTTGAATCTGCTCCAGCCAGGAGAGTAATTTCCACGGGCCTTCTTCGTCATCCAGGGCTTCGGGCACGCGGCGCTGAGTTTCATCGCGCAACATACCGGTGACATCTTCGCTGAGATCGTCCTTGGTGAGAATGCGGTCACGCTGGGAATATATTCTTTCACGCTGTGTATTAAGCACATCGTCATATTCCAGCAGATGTTTACGCACGTCAAAGTTGGCGCCTTCTACACGGCTCTGCGATTGCTCAACAATGCGGCTGACAAGTTGATTGGTGATTGGCATGGCCTCATCGACATTCAAGCGCTCCAGCATGCTTTCCATTTGCTGGCCGCCGAAACGAATCATTAACTCGTCTTCCAGCGAAAGGTAGAAACGCGACGAGCCGGGGTCGCCCTGGCGGGCGGCGCGACCGCGCAACTGATTGTCGATACGTCGCGCTTCGTGGCGCTCTGAGCCGATAACATGCAGCCCACCAAGGACGCGCACACGCTTTTTCTCTTCCATATGCTTACGAAAATATTCGATTTCAGTGCCGTAGATGCCAAAATCCGCTTCGCTGAGGGGCTTGAGCGCGGCCAGCCGCGCTTCTTCGGTCATTTCGTAAGGCTCATCATAGCCATTGCGCTTGAGCACACGGTTGACGGATGCCAGGATTTCTTCAGCAATCTCGCCGCCCAACTTAATGTCCACGCCACGCCCGGCCATATTGGTGGCAATCGTCACCGCGCCAAAGGCACCCGCTCCGGCAATGATCTGGCTTTCTTCCGTATGCTTGCGGGCGTTGAGTACCTCATGTGGAATACCCGATTGCAGCACCGAAATCAGCCGTTCGGTGTGCTCCGCCAACAGGCCCAAAATCCGCAGCAAACGCGGCAGGTTGGCTTCATCATTGGGAGCCAGGGGCATATCCAGATCTGAGTCTTTGATCACCTGGCGCATCTCAGGGGTTTTGAGATCATCCAGCGGTTTTGCCAGCGGAAGTAACTCTTTGATCTGGCGTCCGTCTTCGGCGGTGCCGGTCTGCTCGAACCAGGTATCACGGATCAATAGCGTTTGCGCCAATTTGCGCACCATGGCGCCTTGCAAGCGGCCTGAAATACGTTCAGAAAGCTCTACCGAGGTCGTTCCCAGCAAAATGGGCCGCCCGATGACATGATACGCCATCACTTCTTGAACAATGGCGCGCAGTTTGGCGTCTTCCGAACGGTAGATCACATCGGGGTAATCTTTACGTTTCCAGAAAGATGGCTTTCGCAATGGGTCAGAGACATAGGCGTAATAGGTGTATTTGTAATTGAATTCATCGCGATCTTGCAGGGTTTCGAACACCGATTCTTCCCGCGCGGCTTCGTAATCCATATTGGATGGAATCGCCAGCGCTTCCAGATCATAGATGGT
>CALCSH010000576.1 GCA_937893815.1 uncultured Anaerolineae bacterium
CTTTGCCCCCACACACCCCTATTTTCAGGCTATTTTTTATCGAGTTGCGTAAGTCCTAAATACAACAGACGGCAGACCGCAGAACAATAAAAGCTTGTTCATCAATGCGGTCTGCCGTTTGCCAACAGTTATCTAGAATGATCTGAATTCTTTCGGTATTTACAGATCAAGTTTATTGGTCACGACTGGCAGCATCCATTACGGCTACTGCGGCAATATTGACAATATCGCGCACATCCGCGCCCGTTTGCAGGACATGCACCGGAGCACCAACGCCCAACAAAATTGGGCCAATTGCCCGAGCGCCACCCAACCGAGCCAGCAGCTTATAGGCAATATTAGCGGATTCCAGGGAAGGGAAGACTAAAACATTAGCATCTTTCACCTGGCTGAAGGGGAAACGTGTCTCGATGATTTCAGGCATAATAGCCGTATCGGCCTGCATCTCACCATCTACCACCAGATCGGGGCGTTTCTCACGAATCAGAGCTAACGCTTTTTGCACTTTACTGGATAGCGGGTGTGGAGTGCTGCCAAAATTGGAGAACGAAAGCATCGCTACGCGCGGTTCGATTTCCAGTTGGCAGGCAAAGTCCGAAGCCAGGCAAGCGATCTCTGCCAAATCTTCAGCGCTCGGATCAATATTGACCGTCGCATCGGCAAAGATGTACACCCGTTTTTCAATCACCATGATATAAGCTGCAGCCGCTTTTTTATTGCCCGGCAGAGTTTTATGAATTTGTAAAGAGGGCCGCAATACTTCAGGATATTGATACGTTAACCCGGAAACGAACGCATCGGCATCCCCCATTTTAACCATCATCGGACCGAATACATTCGGTTCTTTGATGAATTCCATCGCATCCTGAATTGTTACACCTTTTCGTTGACGCAATTCATAATATGCCTGGGCATATTCATCGGCCTTGGCGAAATTCCTGGGGTCCTCCACCTGGGGACAACAGCGCAACCCCAACTCTTCTACGCGTTTGTGAATAATCTCCGGGCGGCCTACCAAAATGGGTTGACCGATTCCTTCTTCCTCGATCTGCGCCGCGGCTCGCATGATCTTATCTTCTTCACCCTCAGCAAACACAACCCGTTTCTTCGGGGATGCTGCCTGGGCTTTGTGCATAATAAAGTGACGCACGCGCTGGCCACTCCCCTGACGGTAGGCTAATTGCTCACGATATTCATCCAGATCAATCGTGAGACGAGCCACACCAGTTTCCATGGCAGCTTTGGCTACCGCGGGAGCTTCCCAGAGCAATACCCGGGGATCAAACGGCTTGGGGATAATATAGTCATCGCCCAAGCGCAGGCTATCTACGCCATACGCTTGCAGCACGCTATCCGGTACATCTTCTTTAGCGAGGTTGGCTAAAGCATATGCAGCGGCCAACTTCATCTCATCATTAATCGCACGCGCACGCACATCCAGCGCACCGCGGAAAATGAAAGGGAAGCCCAAAACATTATTAATTTGATTGGGATAATCCGAGCGCCCAGTGGCCATAATGCAATCTGGGCGGGCTTCCTTGGCGAGTTCA
>CALCSH010000577.1 GCA_937893815.1 uncultured Anaerolineae bacterium
CCGTTACTGGCACCCCTACCGGCCCGATTGCTATTATTTATGCGGACCCCGAAGAACAGATCAATGTGCGATCCGGCCCCGGTACGGATTATCCGCGGGTGGGTGTTTTGCTCAACCGGCAGGAAGTGCCCGCCTTGGGGCGCACGCCCGCCGGAGATTGGGTTGAAATTCTGTACCCCGGTGTCGAGACGGGTGTTGCCTGGGTTTATGCGCCGCTGGTGCGCATTGTAGGCGGCGAATTGCCCATCGTTGAGCCACCCCCGACTCCAACACCGCGCGTAACTCCCACCATTGACCCAACGCTGGCCGCCCAATTTGTTGTTCAGGTACCCGCAACGCGTTTACCCACGCTGACGCCTCCAGCGCCGCTATTGATCCCTACGTTTCCACCCCAAGGCACCACAACCGGCACCGGCGGCATTCCCATCGGATTTGTGATTATCGGTTTAGCAATCTTTGGGGTTCTAGGCTTAGGGGTGTCGTTCTTACGCCGAAACTGAGAAACAAAAAAAGACCAGGTTTAGCCTGGTCTTTTTGATTCGAAAAAAGGGTAACAAGACTACGAACAACCGCAGCTGCCACCACCGCAACCGGATTCGGAGCTTGCGGCTTCGTCACCTTCCGTGCGGAAAGAACTACCACAGCCGCAGGATGAAACCGCATTGGGGTTTTCAACTTTGAAGCCGCTGCCCATGACATCATCGACATAATCGATATTTGCGCCTTGAAGATATTGGATCGAGACTTCATCGACGACCACGCTGACGCCATTCGATTCGATAACGGTGTCTTGTTCGCGGAAATTATTCTCTAAAGCCATACCATATTGAAATCCAGAGCAACCACCACCCTGGACAAAAACGCGCAAAGCATAACCTTCCAGCTCGCGCTTGGCAAGCAGGCCACGGACGGCATCCGCGGCTGAAGGGGTGAGCGATATGACATCAATTTTTGTTGTATCTGCAAAAACCATATTGATTACCTTTCCTAGAAATAGGACTTTTTTACCACAAAATCTGAAATCTGACGAAGTCTATCATATTTGGTGATGCACGTCAATTACAGGAGCAAATATCCGAGCAATACAGCTGTCAGCGTGACGGTGATATTGTCAAAATCCCGGAGGGGGAACGACTCGACCAATGTCCCGGCGAGAGCAATAATGCTGATCGGCAGCAGGTAAGCGCCAAAGGGGGCAGAGAAAACATCGAGCATGACAAAAACCCACACAATGCCCAGGGCGAAGATCCAGCCACCGAGCAGCATCCCCAATGAGCCAATCCACGATTTGCCGCTGGCCCAGGGGAGTTTCGCCTGTCCCCAGCGTCGGCCTGTAATATCGGCCAAACCATCCCCGCCGCACATCAACATCAGGGCAATAATCCCAATCGGAGAGTCTTTCCAGTAAATCACAGTCAGCGTCACAAAGACAATGCCGTAAAGCAGAGGACCTCGTAATATCTCGCGCGGGTCGCCGCTGCGCGACATGGCCTGTACGGAGGCCTCATCTTTCATTATGCCCAGGCCAACGAGCGCAAATTGAAAGCTGATTGCTAATGGCACCAGTGCGGCCAGATAGCGCGCCGAAGGCACATCGTTGAAGAGCAGCCAGCATAAAACGAAAATTGGGCCGGTGCCCATGTGGATGATTTTGCGGCTGAGATGACTACTGATCCAACCACGATGCGCCGCGAAATCGTTCAGGCGCAGCCAAAGTAGTGCAGCGGCAAAGGTGATAATGAGGGCAATAAAGTTGTTGTTGAGCACGACTCTTCCTTCGAAGTTAGCGATTTTGCACGTTTAAACGCGCAACTTTTGAACTTGCTACCAGCCACAATTAGCGGTGGTGACTCCGGCGTGTTTACCGGATTCTTTATACATGGTCACATTGGTGAAGGGCTGGCCTAGAATACCATCGTGGATGGCCCAAGAGCGCAAGCGGATGCTGTGGGCGGCTTCAGGCTGACGGAATGGCGTGCTGCCATCCAGTTGGGGCAACAAATCACCACCGGGTTCGAAACCCTGATCGATGCGCTCCATCAGGCGGCGACCTACTTGATAGCGGAAGCCGTAACGCTCGAAGATCACCGCGTTGTGATAAAAAAGCGGTTCGGCGAAGTGCATCGTTTGGCCTAGATCAGTGATGAAATTTTCAAAAGTTGTCACGGCGGTTTTGAGTTGGTGTAGCCCTTCGCGGATTTGTCCGGGTGATAGCCCGGCTTGCAAGGCTTCGATTTCGGCGGGCTGGTTGCGGTGCAGCGTGCCAAGTTGGGTCAGCGTGCCATCGGACAATTGATCTACGTCATAGCGTGGTGAGTCGGGATTGTTAAGTGTATAGAACAGGATGTGAATCTGTCCGTTCATCGTGTCGGTGAGATGGCCAGAGATAACCGGATCGCGGAAACCTAACTGATGGTATAAGCTGAGTTCCACACTGCCGCTGCCAGAAGGTGCATCCAGTGCCAGCAAATCATTGCCTTGCTTGTCGGTCAGATAGGGATTCAGGTGAAAGCGCTGAAGCAGCTCCGCAGGGATGATACGCGCATAGATTTGGCGCTTATCTGGCCTGGGAAGTAGATTGATTCCGCCGATGGTGGAAGGTGTGCTCATAAAAAACCGAGGGGATTTAATACATGGACGTGATGTCGCAAAGTAATACGTTTCTGCGCCTTGGCGTCTTTGCTTTAAGGTTATTAATACCCGTCATTACTCATTTCGCGCGCGATTTGTCGTTCCGCGTCGTGCTGGGCAATGCTTTGGCGTTTGTCGTGCAGTTGTTTGCCGCGCGCTAGCGCTATTTCTACTTTGGCGCGCCCATTTTCGAGATAAACCTGGGTGGGAATTACCGTGATGCCTTTACGTCGAACTTCATCCCACAGTTTGTAGATTTCTTTTTTATGCAGCAATAATTTGCGCGGTCGCGTGGGCTCATGATTAAAACGTGATGCCTGCTCGTAAGTCGCAATATGAGCATCTAGCAGCCAGGCCTCCTCGCCATTATCGACGCGCACATAGGCTTGCTTGATGCTGATTTGCCCGGCGCGAATCGATTTAATTTCACTGCCTTGCAGCACCATCCCAGCCTCGAAGGTTTCGATAATGTGGTAATCATGGCGAGCTTTTCGGTTGGTGGCGACGACTTTGGTACTCATAATGAGATCGATTGTAGCACTATTGTCCGAAAACTTCCATCAACACCGGGTTGATGAGTTGCCAGTTCGGGCCGAGTACCTGCGCGCCACCACTGGTGGTAAAGGGGTTGGTCATCTCGCGAGTGATGACGCGTCCATCGACGCCATTCGGTCCAAGACGCAGCAAAGCGAAGCCCAATCGAGGCCATAACCAGACCGGGATGTCGGTCTCTATGAAATCGCCGAGGGCAGTGACCACTTGCGGTAGCCGCACCCACGCCGAGGGAGTCAGCAAGCGTCGGCTGATCGCTTTTAGGAAAATTTGCCCGCGGGTGATGCGCGCAAAATCGTCACTTCCCGCCCGGTCGCGCACAAATGCCAGCGCTTGCTCCCCGTTGAGATGATGTGTTCCGGCTTCATAGCCCGACATCAGTTGGCTCAATTCTATATCCACGCCGTTCAGCGCGTCCACGATTTCCAGGAAACCGAGAAAGCGTACCCGCAGATAGTAATCGACATCCACGCCGAAAGTGGATTGTACGGTCTGTATGGCGAGCGGTGGACCACCTCCGGGGTGGTCCGCCTCACCAAAGAAATGCGCGGCATTGATGCGATTTTCGCCATAGTCGGGGATCACGACCCATAGGTCGCGCGGCATTGATAGCATCCCGGCGTAGGGTTGCCAGGGGAGTATCGTGGTCAGCACCATCGTGTCGGTGCGCCCCACCCACGTTTCAGGTTCGCGCGCATCCGTACCGAGTAGCAAAATATTGGTGCGTCCAGGGAAGAACAAGTAAACCAGCAAGAGCAGCAGCGGTGGCACAGCCATTCCGAGCAGACAACCGCAGCCGCGTCCGCGGTGCTTGCGCGTTGGTTCGGCCCACTCGATGCGCTCCTCCGGGATGTGATGCGCTGCGTAGATGGGTGTGGGGTGGGTTTCATCCCACCTCGCATCGAAATCATCCTCCAACGTGGGTATGGGGCGAGTTTCGCTCCACGGGTCAGCGGGAACTGATGTGGGACGGGTATCTTCCTGGGAGAACATTGCATCTGTCATTTTGAATTGATAAACCATATGGGTCACGAAACGCCACAAAAGAAACCGCAGGATCATTATTTTTTTGTGAACTATGGATGCCTCTACTGCAAAAACCCTTCACCGCCGAGAACGCGGAGAGCGCAGAGTTTTAAAAGTGCGAAATCGTCAAAAAATCTCGGCGTTCTCTGCGCACTCTGCGGTGAAAATGTCTTTTTGCAGTGAAAATGTCTTTTTGCAGTGGAGTCATGGATTGAAATAAACTACTACCGCCAGAATAGCGGGATCGGGGCCATCGGTAGGGATTTCTGCCCGCACATCTGGGATCAGGCCGCTGGTTCCGATATCGGTTTTGAGGCCGGGGATTGACCACTGGGCGGCGGTGACGTGCAGACTGGACCCGTCGCTTAACTCGAAGGCCAGTTGGATGACATCTTTGCCGAAGGTGGGCTGCCCGACCAGGGTGGCGCGTCCGCGGGCTTGTAGTGCCCCGGCGACGATCTCGGCCGCGCTGGCGGTATTGCCATCGACGAGCACCACCAGGGGGATTTCGCTCAGCGTGCCGGGCTGGCGCACATCGTAGGTATTGGGCGTTTCGCCACGGTATCTCTCTTCAAGGATGTCGCCATCGCTGAGAAATAGGCGGGCGATATTAACACCGGCGTCTACCAGGCCACCCCCGTTGCCGCGCAGATCCAGGGCGTAGAATTGGGCACCTTGTGTATCGAGATCTGAGGCGGCCTTTTCGATCTCCTCGGCCGTGCTGGCCGCGATCAGGTTGACTTTGATAATGCCCAACCGCTCGTCTTCGGGGGCCAATCGCCAGGTGACGGAGGGCAATGGAATCAATGCGCGCTCGATTGTGAAAGTCTCGGTAGTATCTCCTGGGGGGCGGGAGATTATTATCGTCACAGAATCACCCTCCAGGCCGCGCAGGGCGGCCACTACTTCATCGATGGGCATTGTCTCAGTCAGAGTTCGATCATCCACGCGCAGCAACACATCTCCATCTTGAACACCGGCCTCCGCCGCTGGGCTATTGGGGAAAGGGTAGAGCAAAACCTGTCCATCGGGACCGCGCTCCAGGCTGGCACCAATTCCGCCGTAGCTGCCTTCGAGGTTATCGCTATCGAGTTCTGTGCGGGCCGGTTCGACGAAGCGCGTATACGGATCATCGTAAACGGCCAGCATCCCGCGGATCATGCCGTATTCCAACGCGGGATCCGGAGGTGGGTCGGTGAGGGCGTTGGCGCGCAATATCTGGCGCACTTCGTTCCAGATCGGGTATTCGCTCAAGCTGGGGTAAAAATAGGCGCGCACGAAATATCCGGAGGAAAAAGCCAGCCCGAATGCCAGCAGGCCAAGAATGTAGACGGCGAAGGTGCGTTTCCAGTTCATATTTGGGGTGGGTGTTGAAGAGTTTTGGGATCGGGATTTCAGACGCTCAGAATGTTGTCTGATTCCCAAATACCCGATTGCCTGATACGATTACCCCGCAAGTTTATCAGTATGATGATTGAAACACAAGGAGAGCAATGATGCGTATAGCCATTATGAGCGACAGTCATGACAATATCTGGAAGATGGCCGAGGCCATGCCGTACCTGGAAGCCGCAGACGCGGTGCTGCATTGCGGCGATCTGGTGGCTCCGTTTATGATTTTGCGTTTGATCAAGGGGACGGGCGGCAAGCCGGTGCATATTGTTTGGGGCAATAACGATGGCGATAAAGTGGCTCTTTCGCAGGTTGCCGCCACCACGGATCATATTCACCTGCACGGAGAATTGGCCGAGATCGAACTGGACGGCCTGAAAATTGCCATGAATCACTACCCCAAAATTGCCCGCGGGTTGGCTCTATCAGGGCGATATGACCTGGTGTGCTATGGACACGACCATACCGCCCACGAAGAATGGATTGCGGAAACTTTATTGCTCAATCCGGGTGAGATCATGGGGCTGAACGGACGCAGCACGCTGGCCATTCTAGAGACCAAAACGCGAGCGGTAGCGTGGGTGGAGGTAGGGCACTATCCGGGTTGATTACACCATACCCAGAAGCCAGTATTCAGTATCAGTTCTGAATACTGGCTACCGGCTCACGGCTAGCTTTACCACTTTGCCGCGGGCATCCATCGTCAGGCGGGCGTAGGCGGTGTGAAGTTGACCGGCATGGCGAATTTGCTTGCTGAGTGTCACCACACTGCGCTGTGGCTCGGCCTCGGGGCGCGATTTTTCGCCAAGCTGCCCACTGGGGCAGGTGTGACCTTCGCAACAGCATTCTGCATGTTCGTGGCTGAATGCCAATTCGGCACCGCTCATCCCGGGCAGGTAATGCGCTACAACCTGTTTGACGTGCTTCATCATTTCCGCTGGAATCGGTTCGGATACTCCCGGGCTATCGACCCGATCGCAGATGGTCTTTACGTGCAAGGGGGCAGATTGATAGCGCATCACGTCTTTAGCTGTCTTTCTGCGCCCCGAAAGATTTTTGAAGCCCAGGTCAGCCGCATCGGCCAATGGATCTCCGTAAAGAACAAATGAGACCAATGTTTTTTGATCTTCGCCATCGAGATACCCCTGGCGTTTGTGCATTTCGCGCGCCAGTTGAATCTTCGCACGCCGCAAGGCTTCCCCGGCAGGATACCCGTTTTGCAGCGCATCCCAAAACGCTTTACCCAGTAGATCGGCCGCGTTCAGCGGTGTAGTGACAGAGCCATAGGCCACGGAGGTCGAACCGACCACGGCCCGCGCCCCGGCGCTGAGGAATTTCAGCGCCAGCGATTCTTCCACGCGGCGATTGAAAAGATGCGCCCCATAGCAGGCCTCACTGAAAATCACGCGTGGGGCGCGTCCGCCATTGACGACATCCTGCGGGCGCAGCGCCACTGGAAAATCAAATTCGAGATTACTCTGTGGAAAGTCCAACTGATATGAGCTATCGGTATTGGGGTCGCGCTGACCATACCATTCCGGGGCGTCAATCAGCCCGTGCAGGTTGAAGTAACCCAGGCGGGCGGCGGGTGCGGGGATTTTCGTGTGACTTCCGACCGGCGGCGATGTGATCATCTGGCGCGGCTCGCCGATGGTTGTAAACACCGATTCGGCAGCTTTTTTCCAGATTTCGGCGCTGTAACCGAAGCTTTGGGTGGCGTTGCGTTGAGGCAGCACACGCCTTAAGAAATCAAACATCCAGCGTATTGGCCCATCCGATTTAGTGCGCTTTCGCTGATGTTGCTCGGCGATATTTCGTAGAGCACTTAACAGTAGTGATGGATCGCGTCCCGCGCCACCCGGCAGGCGCCCGACTGGCCATTCGGGGATGAAATAATTTTCATCGCGTGTGGCATAGGGATTATCCGATGGCACATCCACATCGGAATCATCTGTGGGGTTGGGCAAATGATGGAAGGGCACAACCTCTGGCCCGCCGACAATCAGCAATGCGCCGATCATGGCGCCTTTAGCCCGCAGTGCCGCATCGATATCGTGCAAGGCCAGCTTGAGCGCCCAGGCATCTTCAGGAGCGACGGGTTTTAGCCCCAGTCCGGCCATTCCGGCGGGATCATCCGGGTAAACCAGTAGCGCCCCCCAACCGCGGCGGTCGCGCATCGTCAGCGTGAGATGTTGCATGGCCTCATCAATTACACCAGCGGTCTGCGCGCCAAATTTGCGCTCGAGGCCGCGGCGAGCACTGAAAACCACATATACCGGCAAATTGCCATCGACCTTGCCTAATTCCGGCATTTTTAAACGACTGGCGGCTTTTTCCAATTCGCGGTCAATTTCTTTTTGGGTATCTGTCCGATCCTTCGGATTCAGGATGCGGCGAGCTTCTGCGCGTGCGCGCTGAACTTGTGCTTTGAGATCGGATGATCTACCGCGGTTTTTCGAAATTACGGAGGCCAAATCAACTTCCAGGATTTTCTGTTCGCCGGGAGAATCGCTCGCCTGGGGTGAGGCTGGCACCCCTTTTTCGGGTTGACGTTCAATATCCGTGGCGAATTCCGAATCCTTGAGATTGTGTCCGTTGGGGAGTAAATTCCAACCCAGTGCCGCAGCTACCCCCGCCGGGATGGAAACGTCCAGCACTGCGCGCATACGTTCTGGCCACAGCGTGCGGTAAGGATTCTCAACTCCCCACAAACGCGCCGGAACCTGCCCTGCCGGGTCGCTGGAAGCCGCCCGGTGCAGCAGGGCTACGGCGCGGTCTGCACTGCCTGCGCTCATCATGCTATCGGCTAAGATTAATTGAATGGTCACGCATTCGGGCCAAAGCTGGTGATAGTGCTCCGCCAGACTTTGGGTGGCTTTCTGCGGAGTTTCGGGCTGCTCCCAGAAAATGCGCAAATGGGTCACAGCTGCCAAAATATCGGGCGGATCGAACGCCAGTGTTGCGCTGATATTCTGCTCCGCGGTGGAGAAATTTTTGCCTTGCAGCGCGTGGTGCGCCACCCGTAAGGGCTGCGACCAGGCCGGAGCGGGCTGTGCCAGCTTGGCGGTAGCAGCGATATTCCCGCCCAATGCCAGGTATGCCCCGCGAGCCGAATCCATCCCTTTGGCGCCCAAATTACTGCCAATTTGGGCGCGAAGTTCCTGCGCTTCAAAGTATTCCGGATCGGCAACGCAAACGCGTTCCAGAATTGGCAGTGCTTTTTCGGCCAATCCTTCACCAATAAAGGCTTGAGCGCGCAAGAACTGGATTTGCAAATCGTGCTCATACCGCGTAAGCCAGGCAAGGGCTGTCTGGCGAGTGAAACGGTAATCTTTGGTCTGAATGGCTGTGCGCAATATTTCAATCAGGTAGCTGCGCGACCAGGGCTTGTTGGGGGGAATGGGTTGTAATGTTTTCATGGTTTGATTTGCTCACAGCGGAGTGGTTATGCGGTTTTTTCTTCGGTGAAAGCGAAGGCTTTTCTGGGATTATGAACCAAATTCAGGGCAACGATGGCACCAAGCTGACGTTGGATGCTGATATTCTTCGGGTTGAGTTGTGCGGCTTTGCGCAGCATAATTTCGGCATTGGCATAATCCTTGGCCTCTTTGTGCGCCATTCCGGCCCGGTGATACCCTTCGGGGTCGTCCGGGTCGATGGCTATGGCTTGTTGATAAGTTTGCAGCGCTAGATCATATTGTCGCCGTTCCTGATAGGTGCGCCCCAGTTCGATATAGGGAGGTGTCCAATCGGGCTGGTAATCGATCGCCATACTCAGGTGTTTTACAGCCTGATCCAACTGCCCGCCTTCCCGCAGCATTCGACCGAGCAGATGCCGCAAACGGGCCTGATCTTCCTGATGGCTGGTTTCATCCGAAAGTTGCAGCGCCTTTTGCGCAATCTGGATCGCGGCTTGTTTTTCGCCGCTTTCTGCCAGATCGTGAGCCAAAGTGGCGTGAATGTGCCCATCCAAGGGATATGCCTCGGCCAATTGTTGCAACGCCTGTAAGGCGGATTTTTCGCCATGAACCTGGCGTTTCAACTCTACGGTTTTGAGCAGCAGTTCCGTCGTCGGAAACATGCGGGCTGCCGCGGCTTCGAGCGCGGTCAATGCCTGAGCGGATTTGCCCTGTATGGTCAGGGTTTCGGCATGCATTAACAATGCCTGTGGGTTACGCGGATTGCTGCGCAGGGCCTTGGCGGTATGGCGCTGGGCGCTTTCAATGCTGCCGATTTGGAGGTCGAGTTCAGCCAGGATCAGATGTGCGGCTTCGCTTTCGGGCATGATCCGCAGCGCCTTCTGGGCGCACTCTTGAGCTTTATCGGCTGTGCCCAGTGCGTGATAGCCGCGGGCCAAATTCACCCAAAGGATGTGATCTCCGGGGGCCAGTGCAGCAGCCTTGCGGTAGGTTTGAATCGCGGCACGTATATCACCGGCAATGGTTTGCGCTTGCCCCAGTTTGCGATGCAGGGGTAGTGAGAAGGGGTCCTTGTGTAATGCCTTATCAAGATAGCCGACGACTTGCTCTATTTGCGCAATTTCTCCTCCGCTATGCTGGGCGGCGATCAGGTCGGCCGCGCGTTCATACCAATAAGGCTCGTTGTCCCAAATCGCCAGCAATGCCTGGATCATTAGCAGCTCATGATTTTTATCATCAGATTCGGCAGCTACAATCGCACGCACAGCGTGATATAGCGGGGTCGTAATGGTATTCTCGCGAATCGCCAGACGCAGTGCCTGTTCGGCAGCCTGAGCGGAAAGAACAGGCTGATCGGTGGCCAGGGCGAGTGCAATCTGACACAGCAATATCGGCGCTTCGGGCGGCTTACCGGATTCTGGCTCCAGCAGGCGTTGTGCCAGTTGTGCACTATTTTTCTTCTCACCGCTGCCGCGCAAGGCAGCCAGGGCAGCCGCCAGATTGTCTGCGGATTGGGGGATATCCATCAGCGCCTGAGCGTGGCTGACACTGGGTTGGAAGCCTGCCTGCCCGCGCGCCATCCAGCGCGAAATTTCTTCACGAGCGGCGCGGGTGTCCGTGCCCGTGGCTTGGACTTCGTCGATGGATTGGGCGGCGGCAAGTATGGCGTTCTCAAATTGTTGATAGCTGTGGTCGCTAACCGCTGAATCGCCCAGCGCATGCAGGTTGATATGCGCATCTCGGTAGATGCGCTGGAATTCGGCACGCAAGACCAGCACCCGGGCCAGTTGAAGAAGCGCGCGTGGCTCACGCGGCGCAATTTTGACAACTTCCTTCAGCAGGTAGGTTGCCGGACTCCAGGCCTGACATTCGATAGCTGCCTCGGCCAATGCAAAATAATCTTCCGGAGCGCAACGCTGCGCACGTTGATATTCGCCAAACTGGATCAGAGCTTCAGGTAGAAGTTCATCGTCCGTGCGGCCGCCTCCCTGGCGGATGTGCAGCCGCGTGCGCAATGCCAAAGCTCGCGGGTGCTGTTCGTCTAACTGCTGGGCGTGGGTGAGTGCTTCGGCCGCAGAAATTTCTTCGCCAGCATCCAACGCCAACTCCCCTTGCAGGCAATAATAAGCCGCACTGCTGTCGTTAGCGTGTTGCAACGGCTGAGAGCCATCCAGTGCGGTCAGCATCGATGCAGCATTTTGGCGATTTAGCATCGCCAAAGAAATTTGCGCGCCAATGGTTGCCGCGCGCACACTTTCATCTGCGAGGTCGTTTGCTTGAAAACCTTCCAGGGCGTGTTGTGCGCGGGTGGCCGCTTTGGGTAATTCGCCCAGCAAGCGCAAAATCAAGGCAGCCTGCAAATTAAGATGCGGGTCGGCGGAATTCTCTACAAGCAGGCTCTCGATCCATTCGGCAGCCAGAAGACGGGTATCCGCCCGGGTCAACAGGCGACC
>CALCSH010000578.1 GCA_937893815.1 uncultured Anaerolineae bacterium
GTGTCGATCTGGAAGGTATCCGCGCCGTTGCAACCGATAATAGAGTCAATGCCTTTGCCGGTGTGGGTAACCTTGTTGGTCCCATCCGTCACGTTGAGGCCGCTCATGGTAACAATCAGAGCTTGAGTAACCGCCGAGAAATCCAGCGTGTCGATGCCCTCAGCGATATTCTCGATGACGGTGTCGTCAGTTCCCCAATCATTCGCAAATAGATAAGTATCATTGCCCAGACCGCCGCGCAGGGTATCATTTCCGGTGCCGCCATCCAGGGTATCTTCACCCGCGCCGCCGTTGAGGATGTCGTTTCCGCCGTTGCCTCGCAGCACGTTTGCGCCCGCGTCGCCGGTAAGCGTATCCCCGGCGCTACCGCCGTTGATGTTCTCAATTGCGCTGATCAGGCCAATCACGCCCTGCACTATACCTGTAGAAAGATTGGCCGTCACCGCGGTCGTGAAAAGGGCATAATCCAGGGTATCGCTGCCTGCGCCGCCGTTGAGCGTACCCGTCAGGGATGCGTTTTTATTCGCGAAGACGAAATTATCATCGCCAGCCATGCCATTGATTATGCTACTCTCCGCGCCGGTGAGGATGAACGTATCTGCAGCTGTGCCGCCATTTAGCACGCGGAAGCCGGAGAAGCTCAGCGTGCGGCCGCTGTTGGCAAAGGTGCTGTTCACACCGGTCAAAGTCCAGGTATTGACCGCATTCAACCCGCTGAGGGTATCCGTTGCACGACTCCCAACCTTGAGAACATTGGTATTATCGAACTGACCGATACCGGATACCAGCAACTTGAAGCCGTCCTGGCTGCCCAGGCCGGTCAGGCTGACAGCGCGTCCGGTTGCGGTTGCGGAGAAGTCAAGCGTGTCGAGGCCGGTGGTGCTGCCGACGAAGTTCTCGATCTGACCGTTGGTATAGGTTACTGTGTTCAAGCCATCGCTGACGTTTAAGTTTGTGCCGTTGAAGGTGTATGTCAGAGCATTGGTTACTTGTGAGAAGTCAAAGGTGTCGCTGCCCGCTGCGGCATTTTCCTCGACGATAGCCGTGCCCCAACCATTCAGGAAGACGTAGGTATCGTCGCCGCCAAGGCCGCGCATCGTGGTATTTCCGCCACCAGCAACGAAGATATTATCGCCAGCATCGCCAGACATAGTAGTGGCGCCGCTGCCGCCTACAATGCGCTCGATGCTCTTTATGCCATTGATTCCTGTTGCAACGCCCAGGGCTATATCGACCGTCACAGCGCTGGTATACGCCCGGTAATCCACCGTATCCGAACCAATGCCGCCGTCGATGATGCCGATCAGCGCATCGCCGTTATGAACAAATTTAAAGATATCATCACCGGAGCCGCCCTTGAGGGTATGAGTCTGGGCACCGCTGATATTGAAGGTGTCAGCGCCGCTGCCGCCGGTGAGGGTCTCGAAGTCGGAGAAATCCAGTGTGGGGTTGACAGTGTACTGGTTGCCCGCTAGGGTGTCAATATCCCAGGTGGCGGAAGCATTCATGCCAGTGAGTACATCGGTGAGGGTGCCGCTGCCAACCAGGGTGTTGATATTGGTGAAACCGACGCCAAGGCTGGCTTCTTTGCCGCTGAAACCATCGAGATGGCCCAGAGCGGTCAGGGTGACAGCCCGCCCGGTGGTATAAGCCGCGAAGGTGAGTGTATCCGTGCCCGCGGCCCCGTCGAGGTTGCCCGCATATTGGCTGTCCGCGGCCAGGGTGAAGGTGTCCACATCCAAACCGCCAACCAGATTTTCAAATCCGCTGAAGCTCAAGCTTTTCCCGCTGGTGTAGGTGTTGTTCTGCAATAAACCGTTGAGCAGCCAGATTGCGGCTGTATTGCGCCCGATGAGCGTGTCCACGGCGTTGCCGCCGATGAGTGCATTGATATTGGTGAAACTGCCGCCAGTCGTATTCCCGGCAAAGCCATTGCTGCTCCCCAGGCCGGTCAGGGTTACACTGCGTGCTGCCGTATTCCCGGCAAAGCTGATCGTGTCGCTATCGTCGCCACCGTTAATCGAACCATTCAAGGTGGCATTATTGGCGAAGGCGAACACGTCAGCACCGGCGTTGCTGTTGAGCGTTCCGCTTTCAGCACCGACCAGGTTGAAGGTATCCACAAGCGAACCGCCGTTGAGCGTCTCAAAACCGTTGAAAGAAAGTGTTCTGCCGCCGCTGGCGAAGGTGCTGCTGGCGCCGTTGAGCGTCCAGATGTTGGCCGCGTTCAATGCGGTCAACGTATCGCTGCCATTGCCGCCAACCAGGACATCGACATTTTCGAATGTGCCCTGACCCACGGCTGTACCGGCGAAACCATGAGAGGTTCCCAGGGCGGTTAATGTGACCGAGCGGTTGATCACGCTGCCCGCATAGCTGAGTGTATTGATTCCCTGGCCGCCAATCCAGTGCTCGCTATTTGAATCTGCCTTAGTGGTAAGACCACTGGTGATCTTAATGCCAATGCTGCTGATCGTCAGGGTCAGATTCGTCGTGACCGCCGAGTAGTCGAGGGTGTCGGCTCCGGCTTTAGCTTTTTCGACAACCGTATCTACGCCGGGGTTATTGGTGAAGACATAGCGATCATTGCCCAGGCCACCCGCCAGGATATCATCGCCAGCGCCGCCGGTAATGACATTATTGCCGCTATTGCCAGTGAGGGTGTCATTGAAGGGGCTGCCGGTGATATTCTCGAAGCCAGTGATAGTGATCAGGCCGGTCGCCGTGCCGGTCGCCAGGTTGACCACGACGCCGGTAGCATACAAACTGTAATCGAGTGTATCGGTGCCTGTGCCAGCACTGAGGCTTTCGATACCGGAGAAAGCCAGCGTCTTGCCACTGACGTAATTCCCGGCGCCAGCGGTTGTGATCTGCCAGGTGCTGTCGGCGTTGAGCCCCTTGAGCATATCCACACCTGCGCCGCCAATCAACGTATTGATGTTGGTGAAACTGCCACCGGCGGCGTTACCCACCACTCCATCTGTTGCGCCCAGGCCGGTCAGGGTAATCGTGCGCCCGCTGGTGCTGCCCGCAAAACTGAGTGTATCCTGCCCCGCGCCGCCGTCGATGTTCCCGGCAAAGGTTTGACCCTCTGCGAAGACAAAGCTATCCGCTGCGCTACCGCCGACCAGCTTCTCGATGGCAGCGAAGGTCAGCGTGCGGCCACCGCTGGTGTAGCTGCTGGATGTGGGGTTGAACTGCCACAAAGCCAGGCCATTCAGGCCGTAGAGCGTGTCTGTGCGATTGCCGCCGAGCAGGGCATTGACATTCTCAAAGCTGCCGCCCAGTCCGGAAGCCGTCCCATTGAAGCCATCGATGGAACCCAGGCCGGTCAATCTGACACTCTGATCAACTGCATTGCCCGCGTAACTGAGCGTATCGAATCCCGTACCGGCAATCACCTTCTCGATATTGGCATTGCTGTGAGTCACGCGGATGCCGCTACCACTGACGGTAACACTGCCGAGGACGATGGTCAAATCGACAGTAACGGCGGAGAAATCGAGCGTGTCCGTGCCGCCATTCAGAGCTTCGATGACCGTATCCGTGCCGGAGTTATCGGTGAAGATATAGGTATCATCGCCCAGGCCGCCCGCCAGAATATCATCGCCCAGGCCGCCGGTGATGATATTGGGGCCATCGTTACCGATGAGGTCATCGGCGAATGGGCTGCCAATGATATTTTCAATATTCAAGAGGGTGTCGATGCTGATGTCGGCCCCGTTCGCCGTGCGGGTCAGCAGGTTGACGATCACGCCACTCAGGCTGCCGCTGTAATCCACGGTATCGATGCCCTCACCGCCATCGAGAATGTCATTGCCGCCATTGCCAATCAGGATGTCGTTACCGCCCATCCCAAGGATGGTATCAGGCCCGGAGCCGCCAATCAACTGGTTGTCGTTCTCATTGCCTACCAGCGTGGTGCCGAGGCCGTTCGAGATGACAACTTCGAAGGCCTTCAATTTGCCGCCAACCGCGGTAGCGGTACCAGCCGGGAAACTGATCGTCACGGCCGCTGTGTAGGTGCTGTAATCCAAAGTATCCTTCCCTAGGCCGCCATCCAGGGTCCCTGCCAGGGATGCTGCCCCGATGAATTTAAAGGTGTCGTTGGCACTGCCGCCGATAAGGCTATCGAGGCTGATGAAGGACAGACTGCGACCGCCACTTGAATAGGTTCTGGCAGTCGGGGCGGGGTTGATCGTCCACACGGAGGCTGTATTCAGCCCGATCAGCGTGTCAAGAGCCTTGCCGCCAATGATACTGTTGATATTATCGAAGCTGCCCAGTGTGGTAGCACCGGTTCCGGCAAACCCGTCCAGGCTTCCCGCTCCGGTCAAGGTGAAAAGCAGCGGGGCGGAGTAGGCGCTCAGGTCAAGGCTATCCAGGCCGACGCCGCCATCGATCTTCCCCTTGACTGCCACGCCAGCGCCAAAGATGAATGTATCCGCCGCACTGCCACCCAGTAAGGTTTCGATGGCGCTGCCCAGATGCTTGACGCTGTTGCCAAAGGTATCGGTCACACTCAGGATATTCAGGGTAAAGGTCAAGGATGTGCTGATGGCGGAGAAGTCGAGGGTGTCGGCGCCTTCAAAGGCGTTTTCGACAATCGTATCCAGGAGGCCCCAGCCAGCAGCGAAGATATAGCGATCATCGCCGGTCCCGCCGGTCAGGGTATCACTGCCGGTGCCACCGATGAGGGTGTCATTGCCGCCAAGGCCAAATAGTTTGTCATCGCCCGGGCCACCAGATAGAATATTGGCGTCCGCATTACCGGTGAGTTGATCGTTCCCCAAACCGCCAGTCAGGTTTTCGATGCCGCTCACCAGGCCGCTGAAGCCAATCAGGATGCCGGTCGTCAGGTTGGCCGTCACCGCCGTTGTGTATGCGCCACTCAGCGCGGCACTGTAATCAACCGTGTCGCTGCCCGCGCCGCCATCGATCGCCATACTCGCGGCGGCGCCATTGGCTACCAAGAAGGTGTCGTCAGCGCTGCCGCCCTGCAGGATTTCGAATTGGCTGTAGGTAAGGGTCTGGCCGCTGAGCACATAGGTATATTGAGCATCGAAATACCAAAGCGACGCCACATTGGCCCCGGTGAGTTTGTCGGCCAGATTTTGGCCGCCGGTGATCAGCGTCAGATTGCTGAACCCGGTTCCAAGGCCGGTTCCGGCACCGCTGAAGCCATCCAGCCCTGCGCTGCTCAACGTCAGGTTGAGTGCGGTGGTATAGGCGCTGTAATCCAGCTTATTCGCTCCCGCAGCGCCGTCGATGCGGCCAGCGAGTGCGGCGCCATTGGCGAAGACGAAGGTATCGACGCCGGTGCCACCGATCAGGTCTTCGATAGCGAGGAAGGTCAGGGTAATGGCCGAGGCAGTGTAGGTATTGCCCAACGGCAGGGTGTTGATACCCCAGCGGCTGGCGAGATTCAGGCCGTTGAGCGTGTCGCTGGCGCTGCCACCGATGAGGATGTTGATATTCTTGAAAATTCCGCTGAAGCTGACCGCCGTCAGATCAAAGCCATCGAGGGCGCCGGTAGTACTGACTGTGATCGAGCGGGCGGTATTGAACGCCGCAAAGCTGAGCGTGTCGTTCTTATTTCCACCCACATGATTGGTCAGTCCGCTGAAGGTCAGGCTCACGGCGCTGGAAGTGTAGCTCCCGCTGTTCGAACCGGTAACCGCCCAAACTGCGTCCGCATCCAGACCGCGCAGGGTATCATCTCCGCTGCCGGTGACAACGTTGATATTAGTGAACTGCAGGCCGGCCGCAATCTGACCCCGGTATCCATCTATATTGCCAAAGCCGTTCAATGTGACCGTCTGCTGTCCTGCCAGAGCGGAAATATCCAGGGTATCCGTGCCGCTGCCGCCGATCAGGTATTCAAGATACGTGCCGCTATGCGTGGCTTTGAAAACGCCGCTGGTGACGACCACGCTGCTGATGGCAAATTTGAGATTGGTAGTGACTGCCGAGAAGTCCAGGGTGTCGAAGCCACCGCCAGTTACCTCGATAATCGTATCGCCAGCCGTGCCCGACCAGGCATTGCCAAAGACATAGCGGTCATCGCCGCCCTTGCCGGTCATCAGATCGTTGCCGCCGTTACCGGTGATCCCATTGGGTCCATCGTCGCCGGTCAGAATGTCATGAGCGCTGCCGCCGGTGATATTCTCGATGTTGATCACGCCACCCGTACCTGTCGCCAGGCCGAGAGAGAGGTCCACCACGACAGCGGTAGTGTAGTCAGCGTAATCCAGCAAATCCGTGCCGCCGCCGCCATCCAAAATACCGGCTACTCTGGCGAAGGAAGCAAAGTCGAAGGTATCCGCATTGCCGAGGCCTAACAGGGTGTCCATGTAAGTATAAGCCAGCGTGCGGGTGCTGGTGTAGCTGCCACGGATGGCATTGCTGATGCTCCACAGGCTATCGGCGTTCAGGCCGGTGAGGCTGTCGATGGCGTTGCCGCCGACAACAGCATTGATGTCACGGAACCCGCCGCTGATGCCATTGACCGTGCCGTCGAAGCCATCGGTAGCGCCGAAACCGCTCAGGACAATATCGCGGCGGTTGTTGTTGACTGCAAAACTCAGCGTATCATTACCACCATTACCATCCACGCCGCCGGTGAAGGAGACATTGCTGCCAAAGGTGAAGGTGTCGTCGCCGCTGCCGCCATTCAAGGCGCTGAGCTGAGCGAAAGTCAGGTTGCGTCCAGCGGTGCGATACTGGTTGAAAGCCGGGGAAGCGTTGATACCCCAATCACTGGTGCTGGAGAGGCCATTGAGGGCATTGGCTGCCGAGCCGCCGACCAATTCATCCATATTATTGAAAGCACTGCTCAAGCCTGACGCCGTGCCGGTGAAGCCATCCACGCTGCCCGAACCTGTCAGGGTGA
>CALCSH010000579.1 GCA_937893815.1 uncultured Anaerolineae bacterium
GCGATAGCAATAAAGAACTCAAGGAATATGAAAACGAAGATATGCTTTCGGAAGATGATCGCAATCGCGGCGAAAAAGAAATCCAGCAATACACCGACGATTTCATTGAGAAAGTGGATGAAATCGGCGAACGAAAAGAAAAAGAAATACGAGAAGTCTAAAAGATGTCAAAAGACCAAGAAAACTTGCCGGTTAGAGTTCCCCGACATGTTGCGATTATTATGGATGGCAATGGCCGTTGGGCAATTTCGCGCGGCTTACCTCGGCTGGCCGGGCATAAGGCTGGCACGGAAAATTTACGCCGTGTTATCGAAGCCTGTATCGAATTTGGCATCCAGTATCTTACCTTATACGCTTTTTCGACTGAAAACTGGGGACGCCCGATTGAAGAAGTGCGCGGCCTGATTCGCATTTTGGAAGATGTGATTGATCGAGAGCTCAATGATCTGCATAAAAATGGGGTTCAGTTGCGCCATATCGGGCAGCTTGATCGCATCAATCCTTCACTAAAACGAAAAGTTCTGGATGCGATAGAACTTACAAAAAACAATACCCGCCTGACTCTGAATGTCGCCTTTAACTACGGGGGGCGAGATGAAATAATCTGGGCAATTCAGCACATGCTGGCAGATCGCGTTGCGCCCGAAGATGTCAGTGTAGAAATGGTCAATCAATATTTATTTACCGTCGGCGTTCCAGATCCAGATCTGATCATTCGCACATCCGGCGAACTGCGCGGCAGTAATTTCCTCATCTGGCAGGGAGCCTATGCCGAGTGGTACTTCACCCCCACCTTCTGGCCCGATTTTGGCAAAGATGCGCTGCAAGAAGCCATTGACGAATATTCCCGCCGAGATCGCCGCTTTGGCCAGGTGAACCAAAAGTAGGTATTTATGCGTCAAAGACTACTCAGCGCTATTTTTCTGGTACCACTGGGTATCGCCGCCATTTATTATGGCAGTTGGTTCTATTTCATCCTGATTACATTATTGGTAACACTGGCCGCAAAAGAATACGTAGATATGTTCCAAGCCGGAGGGCATCACCCCAACGGCCTTATTGTTGCCGGGGGCACGCTGGCAATTATCGTCCATCAAGCTTTTCCCCTTTTTGAAAATACACTCTTGCCGCGGGATTCCGCCTGGCTCATTAGCAGCCTGGCGCTCGCCAGTATGACATTCCACCTCGTCCAGTATGAGCGCGGCAAAGATAATGCTGCGCTCGATTTTTCAATTACCATCTCCGGATTTATCTATTTCGGTATGCTGGGGTCTTTCTTAATTCTTCTGCGGCAATTACCCGAAGGATTATGGTGGGTTATGCTAGCCTTGCCTGCAATCTGGTTTGCCGACAGCGGCGCATACTTTTACGGGCGCGTCTATGGGCGCAGAAAATTAAGTCCCCGTCTCAGCCCCAAAAAAACCTGGGAAGGCTATATCGCTGGGATTATCACAGCGATCATCGGCACTACGCTCTTCGCTTTTCTCTGGAGATTGCCCGCCGGACCGGAAACAGCGATCACGCCCCTCGCTGGAGCATTGCTCGGCCTTGTCATATCCATCGTCGCCCCACTGGGGGATTTGGGCGAAAGTATGATCAAGAGACAATTTGGCATCAAAGATTCCAGCCACCTGATCCCCGGCCATGGCGGTGCGTTCGACCGCATTGATAGCTGGCTATGGGCAGGTGTAATTGGCTATTATATGATTGTATGGTTTTTCTTATAACTGCTGGTAGCTTTCACATCTCCCCACATGATTAAACATGACCAACGCCAAACCCACCCGTAACCTGGCACTAGAACTCGTACGTGTTACTGAAGCCGGAGCACTGGCCGCTGGCCGCTTTATGGGACGCGGAGCGAAAGAAGCCGCCGACAAAGCCGCCGTAGATGCCATGCGTCTGGTACTGAATTCCATCGAAATGGATGCGGTTGTCGTCATCGGCGAGGGAGAGAAAGATGAAGCTCCCATGTTATTCAATGGCGAAAAACTGGGCACGGGGTCAGCGCCCGCCGTTGACATCGCTGTGGATCCCATCAATGGCACGCGCCCCCTGGCAGATGGTTTTCTCAACTCCATCGCTACAGTCGCCATTGCTCCGCGCGGAGCAATGTTCAACCCAGGGCCATTTTTCTATATGGATAAAATCGCCGTCGGCCCCGAAGCCAAAGGGGTAATCGACATCAACGCCCCTGTTATCGACAATCTTATACAAATTGCCAAAGCAAAAGATATGCACGTAAAAGATTTAACCGTCGTCATTCTGCATCGCCCACGGCACGAGAAACTGGTACAGGATGTGCGCGCCTGTGGGGCGCGCATTCGCCTGATCCCCGATGGAGATGTAGCTGGTGCCCTAATGACCGCCTGGCCCGAAGCAGGTATTGATGTTCTCATGGGCATCGGCGGCACACCCGAAGGTGTGCTTGCCGCCTGCGCCCTGCGCGGAATGAATGGCGAAATTCAGGGCAAGCTCTATGCCCGTAATGCAACTGACAAAGAACTCGGCAAACAATTGGGCTATGATTTCGATCAGGTGCTGACAATGGATCATTTAGTAGCCTCCGAAAATGTGTTTTTTGCAGCGACAGGCATCACCGATGGAGAATTGCTTGATGGCGTAAAATACTACAGCCACGGCGCAAGAACTGTGAGTCTTGTCATCCGCGGGCAAACCGGCACCGTGCGCGAAATTATCTCACGGCATAATTTTGAAAAACTCAACCCCATCAGCCAGGTAGAGTATTAAACCCTCGCCGAAAAATTAGATACTCACAAACGAAGACAAGAACCCCTGCCAAACATTGGTCAAACGCTAAATTTGACAGCCCATCGCAGGCGTGGTAATATCGAAAGCAACAATTCAATAACCCCTAGCGACTCTTATCCAGAGAGGTGGAGGGACCGGCCCTATGAAACCTCAGCAACCGGTGTTTAGTTCGTTAGTTCCTTAGGTGCATCGTTTGATAGTTCCAGACAAACTTCGCAACCGAAAACTAGAAACTAACTAGCTAACCCACGGTGCTAATTCCGGCAGATGGACGTTCTGGAAGATGAGAGGGTGCTATACATTGCTTCGTATGCCCCTCTAAGTAGTAGGGGCATTTTTTTTGGAGGTAAAACCATGACCAACACTTTTATGAACTCCTCTAAACTGATGTTTACATCGGAATCAGTCACGGAGGGACATCCCGACAAAATGTGCGACCAGATCAGCGACGCCGTTTTGGATGCTTGTCTGGAGCAAGACCCATACTCACGCGTAGCCTGCGAAGTTGCCACAAAAACCGGCTATGTCATGCTGCTGGGCGAAATCACCACCCAGGCCTTCGTCAATTTCGACGAACTGGTGCGCAAAGTTGTCATTGAAATCGGCTACGACCGGGCCAAAAAAGGCTTTGACGGCAACACTTGCGGCGTGCTCTCGGCGATTGCCAGCCAAAGCCCAGATATTGATATGGGCGTGAGCAAATCACTCGAAGCCAAAAGCGGACATATCACCGAAGAAGAAATCGAAAATATCGGTGCGGGCGACCAGGGCATGATGTTTGGCTACGCCTGCAACGAAACCGATGCTCTCATGCCCATGCCGATTTACCTGGCCCATAAACTCTGCCAGCGTCTCGCTGAAGTGCGCAAAAACGGCACCCTGCCCTGGCTGCGCCCCGATGGCAAGAGTCAGGTGACGATTGAATACAGCTATGGGAAGCCGGTTCGGGTCGATACTGCCCTCATCAGCGCCCAGCACGCCCCCGACGTCTCGCAAGAAGAAATTCGTGCCGCCATCATCGAGCATGTCATCTTGCCGACCTTGCCTGCCGATATGGTGGATGACGATCTGAAAATCTTTGTGAATCCGACGGGACGCTTTGTGATTGGCGGCCCCCTGGGTGATGCTGGCCTCACCGGGCGGAAGATCATTGTTGACACCTATGGTGGCATGGGGCGTCACGGTGGTGGTGCTTTCTCCGGAAAGGATTCCACCAAAGTAGACCGCTCCGGAGCCTACGCCTCGCGCTGGGCTGCCAAAAATGTGGTTGCAGCTGGGCTGGCAGATCGCTGTGAAATTCAGGTTGCCTACGCAATTGGTGTAGCCTACCCACTAAGCGTCAACGTAGAAACCTTCGGCACCGGCAAAATTTCCGACGAAAAGATCGCTGCACTCGTCAACGAGCACTTCGACCTGCGCCCCGGTGCCATCATCCGCGACCTCGGCTTGCGCAAACCCATCTTCCGCCAGGTTGCCGCCTACGGTCACTTTGGCCGCGACGATTTGAATCTCCCTTGGGAAAATACCGACAAAGCTGAAGCGTTGCGTAAAGCAGCTGGCCTATAGTCTTGCTATAATCTCAACAAAAAATCCCCGCTGGAAATCCAGCGGGGATTTTTTGTTCACTTCAGGTAAGGCGATAATTTTTTTAGTATCTGTTTCTTGGGTTTATACCCAGTCAGGCGCTCCTTCGGCTCACCGTTCTGGAATAAAATTAATGTAGGCACGCCCATCACCATATACTTCATCGCAACCGATTGGTTGTGGTCAACATCCAATTTGACAATAGTAACTGTACCTTCCCACTCCCCTGCCAATTCTTCAACAACTGGCTCAAGCATTTTGCATGGGCCGCACCAAACAGCCGTAAAATCTACCAACACTGGCAGTGTTGAGTCAAGCACAGTTTCCTGAAACGATTCTTCCGTAACATGTTGAATAGAACTCATAATTACCTCCTCGGTAAAAACAAACCATCAAATAGTACTTACGCTGGGGAAAAACGTCAAGGTTTTCGTTGACGGGCTTACCTGAGCGTGATAGAATTCTGCCCGTAGTGGGCGCGTAGCTCAATGGTAGAGCAGTGGCCTTTTAAGCCATTGGTTGCGGGTTCGAGTCCCTCCGCGCTCACTCCTTTAGATACAGTATAACAGGCTGATCTTACAAACCCAGATTTTTATCGGGCTTCCTTGCCCCAGCAGAACCTCACAGGGAATCCCGTGGGGTTGTTTTGTTTCTAACAAAACGGAGTAACCGATGGCTCTCCCAACCTACATTCCCATATCTGATGCCGCCCGTAAATACGGTTACAAAGTGGCCGAGTTGCGGAATTTGGCCGAATCCGGTAAGATAGACGCAGTTCAGTTACCGGATGGAGATGTTGTCGTGAGTGAAAACACTGTGAAGAACACCCTTCGCAAAGAAGATTTGCCGGAGTACAGACGCTATAAACACTTGGCTGGGGTTGAGATTGGGATCGGGGAAGCTGCGAGGAAATATGATGTTCCACAGCCTACGATTAGCCGTTGGGTGCATCGTGGCATCATTACAAAGATCAGACAAGACGGACAGAAAATTCTGATTGATGAGCAAGATGTGGCCTACTGCACCAGAATTTATCAGAGAAAAACCGGCGATAATCGAGGGCGAAGGCTATTTACCCAAGACGGCACACCCTACCAACCGAAATCCGAAGAAGCATTACCACAAGCGGCGTGAAGCCGCTTTTTTTTAGACCAACTCATACATCTTTCTTGACAAGAAGTATGAGTTAATGCTATATTCTATCCCATAGCACATTTTCATTAAAAAAATTGACCCTGAGAACACCGGCCCTCAGGGTCACGCCCAGAGACTTGCGCCCCTGAGCGCGCAAATTGCAGCTAGAACTACAACTTGCAGAGGAAATTTTAGCACAAAAAACTTCTGCCAGCAGTTTCCGGTGGAAGTTGTTTTATTCCTGCTACTCTGTCCGTGATGGATACATCCGTTTGGGTACCCCCTCCTCCACATCACGACAGGGCGGCGGGAAAAAATTATACGGCCTATATTCGCGTAGGGGAGGGTTGCGCGACGAAAATGAATGGAAGCAGGCAGTAGCGCGCAAACAGACGATGCGGGATGAATTGCAGAAATTCGCCAAAACCTATAAAGCCAACAACGGCAACGGAAAAGGAAATTTACTCGATGTCAGTGATTTACTGGCGAAATAAGGAATGTGACAAACAACGCTGCACCGGGAACCTGACTGTCACGACAAAATATTTACAAGGAGAAACTTATGACCGACAAATTTACCTGGACTAACGAATACGGAGAGGTACTAACCGTATATAAAGAAGGCGACCAGATCGTTATCGAGCATAGCGACTACCCCGACAGCAAGCTTTTTTACGAAAAGCCGACCAGATTCGCTCGTTTTTTCGCTGCCATGACTAAAGATGTTGCTGTTGTGATAGATGAAGATGGAGAAGCTGTTCTGCTAAACAAAGAAGAAGGTGATTTTATCGAGGCAACCATCAAGGAGCAGGGCTGGTAAAAAAACTTGCGTAATTTATTTCTATGCCGGAGAATAATTTCCGGCATGGAGATGAGAGACGGAAGCAAAGCCGATCTCGAAGGAGAAAATACCTGATGACTACCCTGATCTATTTTAGCTCCTCATCCGGCGCACAAGGCCGGTGCGATGCCAGGTGCTACGATGCCAAGCATGAAAACTGTGCGTGCATCTGCGGCGGCAAAAATCACGGCGCTGGGCTGGATCGGGCGATTGAAAACACCCGCGAACTGGCGGAGCAAATGGTTGAAGAATATGCACGGGCGCATGACATACCCGAAATCAATGCAACCGTGAACAAAAATGTAATTTGTCAACTGGCATTACCAATTTGAGGAGGCTAATGCAAAAAAATCTAAAACAACGTGATGCGGCAATCGAAGCCGCCCAAAGCTGGATGGTTCAGGCCCCGGTCTTTCTGGACACAGAAACTACCGGCGTCAAGGCTGATGATGAGGTGATCAGCATTGGTATTGTTGACACCAACGGCATGACATTGCTGGATACGCTCATTCGGCCCAGAAAGTCAATTCCCATGCAAGCAACGAGCGTACACGGGATCA
>CALCSH010000580.1 GCA_937893815.1 uncultured Anaerolineae bacterium
CGAGTGGTGTGCCCCATCACGCCGCGCCCGCCTCGCTTTTGCGAGCGATACGTTTGGGCATCAACGCGCTTGACATAACCGCGTTCGGTAATACTCACCAGCACAGCTTCATCGGCTACCAGGTCTTCCATACGCAGATCACCGCTAGCTTCAGGCACGATATTGGTGCGGCGCTCGTCGCCATATTTCTGACCAATTTCGATCAGGTCTTCCCGAATGAGGTGCAACATCTTTTTGGGGTGAGCCAGCAAATCTTCCAGATAGTTGATACGCCCCATTAATTCTTTGTGCTCATCCTCAATTTTCTGACGCTCCAAGGCGGCCAGGCGGCGCAACTGCATATCTAGAATGGCCTGCGCCTGCACATCGCTGAGCTTGAAGCGTGTCATCAGGCGTTCTTTGGCAATATCCACATCTGCCGACTGGCGAATGGTTTGGATGACATCATCCAGATTGGCCAGCGCGATCAGCAGCCCATCGAGGATATGTGCGCGGGCTTTGGCCTTGTTGAGTTCAAATTGGGTGCGGCGAGTGATGACATCCAGGCGATGCTCGATATAGATATGCAGGGCGCGTTTGAGTGGAAGCATACGCGGTTCGCCATTGACCAGAGCCAGCATTTGTACGCCAAACGTGGATTGGAGAGGCGTGTACTTGTAAAGTTGATTTAGTACCTTACGCGGGTGCGCGCTACGCTTTAACTCGATGATGATGCGCATCCCCTGGCGGTCTGACTCATCTCGCAGGTCTGAAATATCGCCGAGCTTACCTTCGCGGGCCAGCGAGGCGATGCGCTCAATGAGTGTGGTTTTGTTAAGTTGGTAGGGAATTTCGCCGATGATAATGCGGTGTTTTCCACTGTCCATCTCTTCGATCATTGCTTTGCCGCGCAGGATAATGCGACCGCGGCCAGTGCTGTACGCCTGACGGATGCCCTCATCGCCGACGATGGTGCCGCCGGTGGGAAAGTCGGGGCCGGGCATGATCTTAAGCAAATCTTCCATGCTTACATCATCGAATTGTTCGTAGTGGTCGATGACATACGTCAGGACAGCTACCAGTTCCGTGCTATTATGCGGCGGAATATTGGTCGCCATCCCCACGGCAATTCCGGATGCGCCGTTGAGTAGCATATTCGGCAGGCGCGCAGGTAAAACGCTGGGTTCTTGCAGTGAGCCATCAAAGTTATCCGTGAAGTCAACGGTATCTTTGTCGATATCGGTGAGTAATTCTTCGGCCAGACGTCCCAATCGCGCCTCAGTGTACCGCATGGCTGCAGGGGAGTCGCCGTCAATCGAACCAAAGTTACCTTGCCCATCGACGAGCATATAACGCAAAGAAAAATCTTGTGCCATACGCGCCATCGAGTCGTACACCGCCTGATCGCCATGCGGGTGATATTTACCCAAAACTTCACCCACAATACGAGCCGATTTTTTGTATCCGCCAGTGGCACGAATCCCCATATCGTACATAGCGTATAAGATGCGGCGGTGAACAGGTTTCAAGCCATCGCGCGCATCGGGGAGTGCTCTGGCTACGATTACGCTCATGGCATAATCAAGGTAAGCAGAGCGCATTTGCTGGTTAATATCTACGGAACGAATCGTGCCATATTCCATACAGTCAACATCCTTACGGTAACAAATTTTCACACCGGGGAGGCCCGGCCTGCTTTTGACGAAAAAAATGTGCGCTCATCCTGTGGTGTGCACACGCTCAATTATACCGCGGATGCCCTTTATCCTCATGGGCAGCCTGGAAAATAGGGCCATAGAGCAGATGAAGTTCTCCCGATAAACCCCAAAAAATAAAGAAATGATATAAATTAGAGTGTTTTTATCGTAACTGGGCTTGTGTATTCAGAGAATCTGATGATATAATGAACTAGTACCTCAGTATGATAAGAATATGTGTTGCTGAGTGAGTACTTTTCTAATGCAGGAAAATGAATAACAACAAAGATTTTCGCTGATCATTGAGAAAATACCGAAAAATGGGGTGGACGGGTTACTTGGTAACCCGTCCACCCCATTTTTTGAAAACTTTTTTGCGGTGCCAAAAACTCTGATAACTCTATTCCTGCGCGTATATCTGGGCAAGTTGCAATTAGGAGGTCGCTTGTGTTTGAAACGGATGCTCTCTACCAAAATGATCCCAAATGGAAAGATGTAAAATTAGGACATGATAACAAAGAGACGATCGGTACGTGGGGGTGTTTGTTGACATCCTTAACGATGGTCGCCAACGGATTTGGAAATAACGAAACCCCAGAATCACTCAATCAGAAGCTAAAACAATCAGGCGGCTTTCAAGGAGCATTGGTCATTCCTGCTACATTGCCGTCGGTATGCCCAGGCGTCGTCTATAAAGGATACCAACCCTGTGAAAATAATCCGGCCCCATTAGCGCAAATTGATGCCGCATTAGCTGCCGGAATGCCAGTGATCGCGCAGGTGGATTGGTCGCCCAAAGCCGGGTTGCAGACTCACTGGGTGGTGATCTACGGCAAAGAAGATGACCGCTACCTGATGAAAGACCCCTATCGCTATCGCGGCGATGCTCCCGATAAAAAACTCTATCTCACCGACCGTTACAAACATATGGGCAATGATCCATCTCAGGCCATTACCGGGACCGTCTGGTTTGAGGGCAATCCATCCCGGGGTGGAGCCGCGGCTGTCGTGAATGTGGCTGCCAAACCAGAAAAAGTAGCCGTGCCCGAAAATACATTTACTGCTTTTGGCACAGCAGATGGCCTGGCGTTCCGTGGTTCTCCATCGATTGCAGGCGCGCTGATTACTCGCTTGCCCTTGCATGTTGAATTGACTTCCCTCGAACCGGATGCTCAAAACAGAGTCGGCGTAATGAACCAATGGTTACACGTGCAAGAACCGGGTGGTGACCAGGGGTATGTGGCAGCCTGGTATCTTTCGAATACTAAAGAGGAAGAAGAGGAAAAAGCCGCTGCGCCGCAAACTGGCGATAAAGGACTTATTGTCCGCCCCACAACCGGTGGATTGGCTTTCCGTACGACCACTCAGGTTGCGCCTCACACATTGATCAAACGTTTGCCCATGGGCGCATCTTTGGTAGTGCAGGAACCCATTGCTCAGGCCAAAACCAAAATTGGTGTGCGCGGCAAATGGCTCAAGGTGAAGGATGTCACCGGACAAGTGGGCTATGTAGCGGGATGGTACGTCACCCCGGGTGGAGAGCCAGCTTTGGGCGTTCGCCAGGATCAAAAGAGTGCCACTCCCACCGACGATGTAGATATTGTATTGCGTACAACAACCGAAGGCGTGGCTTTACGTAACCAAACTGTCGTAGCGCCGAACACATTGATAAAACGCATGCCCAACGCTTCTGAACTGTTGCTTTTAGACGCAGCCGAAAAAAGCAAAATTGGAGTGAATGGTCAATGGCTGCGGGTGAAAGATATTGAAGACGATGAAGGCTATGTAGCTGCCTGGTATGTGACGCAGCGATAAAGCTTGAGAAATCTGCGAGGGTGATCGGCGTGTGATTGCCGGTCACCCTTATGTTACTTGCGAAACAACAGGCAGTGAAGATCAGCAACTGTTTATCTCTCCAGGAGAAAACACTATGGCAAAAATAATTATGCTCCATTCTTTCCGCGGGGGAACTGGAAAGACCAATACATCGGCAAATATCGGGGCGTTGTTGGCAACGAGCGGGCTACGCGTGGGTGTGGTTGATGTTGATATTCAATCTCCAGGTATTCACGCCTTGTTTGGTATTGACGATAAATCTATGGGGAAAACACTGAACAACTTCTTATGGGGAGAAAGTGCCATTGAAGACGCTGTTGTAGATGTGACGGCTAGCCTGGGTGATAACGCAGAAGGGAAATTCTTTTTGATTCCATCCAGTATCAAAGCCAGCAATATTGCCCGGATTTTGCGCGATGGCTACAATACCAACCTGCTGGATGAGGGATTCAAGAGTTTGCAAAACAAGCTTGAATTAGACGCGTTGATTATTGACACGCACCCAGGGTTGAATGATGAAATTTTGCTCTCGATGGCCTTTGCGAATACATTGGGTATTATCTTGCGTCCTGATCAGCAAGATTATCAGGGTACCAGTATTTCGGTGAAATTGGCACACAATTTGGAAGTTGCAGATATTATGTTGATTGTGAACAAATCTCCGAAATTATTCAATGATGAAATGGTGAAATCGCGTGTCGAAGAAGCTTATAAGGGCGAAGTTGCGGCTGTGCTGCCTCATTCCGACGAATTGATGGCGCTATCCAGCGCAAAGCTATTTGTTATGGAATACCCGGATGATCCGATGACGGCTACTTTCAAGAAACTGGCTGTACGCTGCATGTCCTAAAGCGTGGGCTGGGGTGATACGGAAATTCATAGAAGAACTGAGAATTAAAAACCAAAATGCAAATCACACAGAACATATTTTCAGGCAACGGACGAGTAGCATTGCCCATTGTTCCACAGCAGTCCGATGATCCCTTGGCCGGGTACGCCATGCAAATGTTGAGGCTGCGCCCACATACTGCGCCACTGGATGACGTGTTACGGGAAATGGAAATCGTCGCCGCCAACGATCAGATTCCGATCATTGGCCCGTTGGAAGGCGCGATTATTCAAACGCTGCTCAAAATGCGCCAGCCCGCCCCGCGTAGGGTATTGGATATCGGCACATCGATTGGTTATTCGGCCTTATGGTTGGCGCGAGGCCTGCCTGATGATAGCCATGTCATCAGTATTGAAATTGATCCGCAACGCGCCCAGATGGCACGCAAATTCATTGAGAGAGCCGGGTACCACCACCAAATTGAGATTCTCGAAGGCGATGTAATGGAATTATTGCCCACTCTGGGTAAATTCGATCTTATATTGCAGGATGTCATCAAACATATCTATTTTGGAAAAAGTTCGAAATTATCCTTGCAATTGCTGGAACTGTGTTTGGATCATCTGGTGGATGATGGTGTGTTGTTAGGCGATAATGCCTTTTGTATGGGCGAAGTGCTGCACGAAAATACCACCCAGCTTCCGGCACAGGTGCTTGGTATCAAAGCTTATAACGAAACGATTGCATCGCACAACCAACTCGATAGCGTTATTCTCCCGGTACGGGATGGTTTATGGCTATCGTATAAACGCGGCTAGTATTAGAAAAGGACAGCCACATGAAACGCAAATTATCGATTGGAAATAACTGGCCCCTGACTACCAAGATCACGATAGCGTTCTTGCTCGCCGCGCTGATTCCTTCGCTGGGGGTTTCCCTCTATCAGTTGAATATTGGCTCTTCTTTGCTTCAGTATATGGCGGAAGGCGAGTTGAATTTGCTGGCATCCGGTGTTGCGGGTCGTTTAGATCAGCTTTTCGAGGATACCAAAGTAGCGGTAGAACAAGTGAGTACAGACCCGGCGGTATCGAGAATTCTCATGGAGCCGGTCAGCGAAGAAGCGCAAACAGCCGTTGAATCTCGCTTTTGGGATATTTTGCGTTCAAACCCGGATTATGAGTATGTATATTTGCTTGCCGAAGATGGCGTGGCGATTGTCTCGATACAACAACCTGGGTTGCCTTCGATTCAGGGCAGTAAGTTTGATAACCGGCAGTATTTTCAGGAGGCGATTGCAGGCTATAGTTATATCGACGCACTCGTCGGGCGTAGCAGTAAAAAACTGGGGTTTTATTTTTCAGCGCCGGTTATGGATGCCAACGAGGGGATTTTAGGCGTTGCGATCATTAAGCTGAAAGGTAGCGCGATCACCAATATTACCAATAATTTTGATGATGAGAGCGGGGTAATTTCAGTTTTTCTTGTGGACGGTGATGGAATTGTTGTCAGTGCGCCGAGTTATGCACCGGATTGGCGTCTCAAGGGCATAATTGACCTGCCCTCAGAAACGATTAAAGTAGTCGAAGACCGCTTCGTGATGGAAACTCCACTTGAGTTTTTGAATATCCCTGAACTGGGAGATTTAATGAACACCGAGGATAATCTAACCGAATATTATGATGAATCCATGAATTCGGACTATATCATCGGTTATCAAGCCACCGAGAATCTGGCCTGGATTGTTGGTGTTTCCATGTCCGATGTGTATTTCCGTGAGCCAATCGTAAACCTGGCATGGCAAACTGGCATTGCGATACTGGCATTAATTGCCATAATTGTGTTCCTGGCCTTTTCGTTAGGCCGCGGCATTGCCCGACCGGTGGCGAAATTAGCAGATGTGGCCCAGGATGTAGAAGACGACAAGCCCTTCTCCCCCAACGATATTGCGGACGTTATGGCTTTGGGTGATGAAGTTGGTCATCTGGCGCGAGTGTTCAGTGCTATGGTGCTGGCACTGCGAGCGCGCATGGCAGAGTTGGAAACCATTTACGAAATTGGCAACAAAATCAGTTCCAGCGTTGATTTGACAGACACACTCAGCGATGTGATTGATTCGCTTGGCAATGTGATAGACTTTGAAGCGGCCGAAATTTGTCTCTACGATGAGAGAGATAAACAACTTCTGCTGTACGTCACCAGAGATGATGTCTTCAGTGATGATGACACTGTCGAAAAAATCGTTTACAGCCCCAAAAATGATTATTTCCCGCGTCTTTTCACAGACCGCCATGGTTTGTTGGTTCCCGATATGGATGCTTACGACAAATATCAGATGAGCACACCACGTTCCTGGGATGCTTATAAACCGAAATCATATTTGGGCGTGCCGCTGCGGAATCGTCAACGTGTCGTGGGTACGATTGAATTGATCAGCAGTGTTGTCAATGCATTTAGTGATGATAACTGCCGTATCCTGGAAAGTATCTCTATCCAGGCGGCTGTTGCACTGAGCAATGCCCAGGAAGTGCGCGAGCGCGAACGCCGTCTGGTAAATATGGAAATCTCTGTAGATGAAGGGCGCGTGGAGCAAGAACTAGATAGCATTACCAACCGCCCCTTCTTCAAAGAACTGATTAAAAAAGTTGGTAAGAAGCGCTCATCGTAGCTCTATTGTCGGATTGAGCAAGCTCTGCGGAGTATTTCCGATTGATATCATCGCTTCGGCGAATGGCTTCTATATTAAACTAAAAAAACTAGTTTGCGTGAGGGTGAATGTAATGATCACCCCCGCGCAAACGACTTTTTATATCTGGTTGAATCGTATAGTTTACCGCTCCTTATTTGGAGAGTCATATGCTTACAACACAGGAAAAAATTAGTTTTCTTTATAATGTTTCGGCCTTTAAAGGCTTGAGTGATCAGCAATTAGGCGCCCTGGCAGGGTTATGCACAGAATGTTCGTTTGCACAGGGAGAGTACCTCTTTCGACAAGGGGATATCAGCGGTGTCTTGCATGTTGTTGTTTCTGGCAGGGTCGTGATTGAGCGCGAAATTGATCTAAAATCCGATACAATCTCAATTATGATGGCAAAACCATATGATCATTTAGGGGAGATGTCGCTATTTTATGATGCGCCACGGTCGGTGAGTGCCATGGCGATAGAAGATACTGTTACGCTTCAGATGGAAAATGATCATTTTTCAGAATTTATTCTTCAATACCCGAAATTACTGATCGAATTTTGCCGTGTACTCAGTGTTCGACTTTGTGAGGCCTACGACAAAATTTCAGAAGTGACATTGGATCGTAAACCGCGCGAATTACGCAAACTTTACGATAAACTCGATTTTTAAATTGCCGCGAAACTTGCTACAATATTCACAGCACTTTGCAATTAGTGCAAATATGACTCCACTGAAAAAACTACCATGCAGGTGTTCCCGCCGGAATATATGGGGGT
>CALCSH010000581.1 GCA_937893815.1 uncultured Anaerolineae bacterium
CTTCCGCCCAACACGGTGATAGCAGTGGCGGCAGAGGTGCTGGTAATCTCAAAGGTGTTCGTGCCGCTTCCAAGATATACCGCCAGTTCCTCAATCGCATGGTAGATGATCGAGAGGGCAATGCCAAAACCGGTGATAAAGCTTTCTGTCATCGCACCGCTCCGAGCATTTGTATAGAAACGATCGTCAAAATACATGCGGTCGGTACCGTCGCCGCCGTGAAGAGTGATCAATCCCAGAATGTCGATAACTGTGCGCGGCTGTTGGCTCACGTCGTATCCCACATGGAAGGTGTCGTCCCCGCCGAGAGCGGTGACGATTGTGGGGACGGCGGGTGATGTGCCTAATAAATAAAGATTGTTGTTGCCAGCCTCCAGACGCACGTCAATTAATTCTGCACCCTGCATTCCGCCGTTGGTGAGACCAGTGGTGTAGACGCGCTGAGCGTTGTACTGGAAACCATCTGGGTAGAAGGTCATCGTGTCGCCAGCCGTTGTGCCGATGGCGTAGACGGTGTCGGTGTTATTTGCCGGTCCGCGATCATTCACAGTGTACGTGCCAGTGCCGCCGTAGAAGTTGTAGATTTCATCTCCGGCGTTGCCATCCAGCATGATCGAACCACTGCCATAGGCATAACCAAAGAAAGTGTCGTTACCACTACCACTGAGGAATTCGTCAATCGCGGTGCCGGGGTGAGTCACGGTGCCATCCGCGCTGGAGACGATCATCGTAGTGTCGGTGAAGGTCGGGTTGCCCATTGTAACGGTGATATCTGAAGTGATAGCGGTGAAATCAAATGTGTCGTAACCGCCTGCATCGGTAACGATGTCATCTCCGAATCCGGGGACAAATATGAAGAGATCGTTGCCTGCGTCGCCATTCAATATATCGTTGCCCGCGCCGCCGTAAAGCATGTCGTTGCCGTAGCCGCCGTTGAGCGTATCGTTGCCTGCGCCGCCATAGATGAGGTCTGCTGCATTGCCGCCTATGAGAATGTCGTCATCATCGCCGCCATACAACACGGAAGGACCATCGGTACCATGCAGGGTGTCGTTGCCAGTGCCACCATAAACTGTACTGGTGCCAAAACCCGCATAAAGGTCGTCATCCCCGTCATCGCCGTAAATCTCTGCCACACCATTTCCCATGTAGTTGAGGACATCATCACCCTCGCCGCCATGCACAAGAATGCTCGCCGCGACATCGCGGTCTACGATGAGTCGGTCGGCACCGCTGCCAAAGTCGACCACAATGTGACTCACGCCAGAAAATTCCTCGAACACTCCCATCGAATGGACTCGAATGTCATTACCACCCATGTTTTCGATGAGATAACTTTCATCGATCAAATTGGCGAAATTCTCGCCACGCCGATATCCATCGGGTCCGGCATGAAGGTAAACAGTATCGCCCTCCTGGCGGGCAATATCCGGTGGCGGTCCCCAGGTCCAAACTTTCTCAAAGCTAAAGCCAACATCGAACGAGAAGCAGACAAAACAGACGCCGACTTCAACGTGCAGGTTCAACAAGAGCGCTAATTTGACATAGCTGGTGGTTACTTCAGCTTCCGCAGCAAATTCAACTGAGGCTTTGGCAATGACCAGGTCGACAGTAATCTTGCCCCAGATGTAGACGCTTAGCCCAGCCGTCGCCGTCGTGGGGGTTGGTAGACCACTAAGGCAGGTGACGCCAGGCGTGCAATTCCAGACATGGACCCTAACCGTCATTTCCAATCTGACGATCAGGAGATTGACATCCACTTTTAACTGCCCATAGATTTCAAACTGCCCATCCGACTGGACGAAGCCTCTAATCTGAATATCGAAAACGCCGAAGAAGTCCACTTTTAGATTATCCAGAGAAATACGGAAGACTCCGTTTTCGTAGGAAATCGTGACTTCGGCAGCCATCTTGAAGATCACCGCTACCTCTACGGTCCCATTTACATTGATATAAAAGCTTGACGGCGTAACACCGAAGTGTTCTGTAGCAGAACTGGTATTAATCTTGAACTGACCATTGCCACTGATTGTGACCAAAGGAATGCTAAGGTTAATGAGGACGTCAATGTTGGCGGCGAAGACCGGGGTAATCCCCTCGATGAAGATACCCGCGTCGCCAATCACCTCAACCTTGCCAAAGCCGCCCAATACCAGTTTGCCTCGAAGGTGGACTACGAAACCGTCCGGTCCGAGGATCAATTCCACCGAACCCTTAATTTCAAATACGCCGCCCAGTTCCAGTTCCAAACTACCGAAGAGGCGCATGGTGAGGGCGGCAATCTCTCCCAGTTTAGTGCCGACCACCATTCCGTCTTCGTCAATATCCAACATCAGCACAGTCTGAGCGCTGCTGGTTGTATTGAACTCGAACTGGAAAATACCTGACAATTTAAATAGGTCTTCGCCAAACAGATCAGATTTTGCGCCGCCTCCTACTTGCAGCGTACCAAACGCGCCATCGGGGGTGATGCCAAAATCGCCAACGGCGGCCAGTCCTGAGATTAACGGCATTTTCAGTGAGGCCTCAACTGCTATGCGAAGCCCGTCACTGGCAAGTTTGAAGTAGAAGCTGCCGGTTAATTCCACGATTGAAATGATTTTCAAGACACCGCTGCCCCTGATGACGTAATACAGGCTAGGCTCTCCCTCGCTGCCATCAATCTGGGGAGCGCCTGCAGTGATTGTGAGCTCGTGGTAATCGACTCGATCCCAGAACCGCTCCGGAACTTGATAGACATAATCCTGCAAAGTGGTATTGACGAATAACTGAAGATCCACGTCGAATTCCAGCAGCGCAGGCACAGTGGCGCCTATCTCCAAATCCAAGCGCATCGCCAGACCGTTGGCGCTGATAGCCAGCAGCCCCAGCGCATGGAAGGAGAACAGGTCGGTGCCGAAAAGATGAATGCGAAGGGAAGCATCGGCGAAGACCTGCAATTTCTCGGAACTTAATTCAAAGTCGAAGACGCCATCCAGGATGAGCACGCTAAACAGGTTGATTTCAATCTCACCGGAGGCGGCGATCAGAAAACTGCGGTAGTTCAAATATGTCGAATCGCTGCCGGTCTTGACCTCATAACCGCCCGGCTCGTTGGGGTTGCCATCGCCATCTTCGTCGGCAACCTCCGCTGGGAAGCTGGTCATGAAATCCACTACAGCAATGTCGCCAATGGCGAGGTTGATATCCACTTTGAATTCATTAGCGCTGGCCGTCACACCAGGGATGCCCACCAGGGCCAGTCGGAACAGGGACGCCTGGAGAGCGAAATAGACAGCTAGATCAGTCAGGGGCAATGCCTTCATGATCATAATGGCTAAATCTAAATCCTCCAGCGAGAGTCCAATGGCGCTCTCATTCACCGGATCGTCTTCATCCACCTTCAGATCGTGATTGCTATCCCGCCGATAAGGTCCATTGATACCGACGAAGCCATAGACGTTGGAAGCGCCAATCGTCATGATCATCACATCTTTTTGGCGGCCGTCTGAGAGCGTGACATTCTTGGTTGGTCCCGCCTCTAGGGCCATGCTCCCTGCCAGATAAACCACACTGGCGACTTGCATTTCAAAGAACTTGATCGAAGCTCGCACGAGCATCGAGTCAAAGTCAAGCAATACAGGGTCAGCGCCGGTTTTTATCGGCAAAGCGCCGTCATGCGCGCCGGGTGCGCTCTCAAAACTGGCTTTGAAGTCAATGTATGCTGGCAACAGGTAGGGTGCGAAGCGCAATGTCAGCAAATTCGCTTCAAGAGTCACATCAAACATCTGCGCCGTGACCACCGGCTCCATACCCACCAACCCTGCGTAGGCCGCGTGAGCTTTCAATGAAATGAACGCTGGCGCAAAAGACTCAAGCGCCTCAATCGAGGCGAACAGCGTCGGCTTGAATATGGCAAGTCCGAAGTCTAAGTCTTGGATTGACAAACCCACAGAACCTGATGTTGGCGTACCATCTTCTTGAATGCCACCGATACCAACGAAGGCAAAAAGGTCCCGCCCGCCCAAGGTCAGCGAGTCAACTTCTAATGCCAGGGTATTGGGCACGCCGGGGATAATGTCACTCAGACCAACCGTTTTTACGGTCATGTCGTAGCGCGGGCCTTTCTCAAAAGCGAAGGAACCTTGCAAATGGAAAAAATTTAAGATATCGACGCGGGCAAATCCGATGGACAGCCCGATGCGATAATTGCCATCCATTTCCAACGTGACGGTCACATCGCTGCCATCCGGCTTCTTCGCTCCCGTCGGTACTTCCAACCCAGGTTCTGTCTCATCTCCCTGGTTCCAATCTGTGGCAGCCCAATCAATCACCGCCGGTCCTATCCCACCCGGCCAGTTATCCGGGTTGTCGTTGATCACGATTTCCACATCGCTCGCTTCCACCGTCAGCCAGTCTGAACCATAGGCCGTAAAGGCCGCTGTCCCAACGCTGGCACTCAATCCAATGAAAGTCTCCAGACCCGGAATGCCTATCGGGAAGGTCGAGTTCATAATCCCCAGCGCCAGGTTCACACCGCTCAGGATGAAGCCCAACAGGTTGTCGCGCGTCGCCCAGTCCGGGTCGCTGAAGTCTGGTGACCCAAATCCGGCAAAACCCTGTACGTTGCTCATCCCCAACATCGTGGTGGCCACGTCCCAGCCCGAGATGGTGCTGAAATTCGGGCCGATTGTCACTCCGGCCACGCCCGCAATCGCTGACGCGATCCCGTCCAGCCCAATCGTGTCTAGCGCGGCTCCCAGATTTGCCGGGATGCCCGTCGCGATCTCCACCAACTGCTGCGGCCCCTTCTCCCAGAAGAAGCTGCCTTGCAGGTGCAAAAAGTCCAACAAATGCAACTCGGCGTTCTGCGCACTCACGCCCAGCCGCTGGTTCCCGTCCCAATCAATCGTGACGGTCACATCGCTGCCATCCGGCTTCTTCGCTCCCGTCGGTACTTCCAACCCAGGTTCTGTCTCATCTCCCTGGTTCCAATCTGTGGCAGCCCAATCAATCACCGCCGGTCCTATCCCACCCGGCCAGTTATCCGGGTTGTCGTTGATCACGATTTCCACATCGCTCGCTTCCACCGTCAGCCAGTCTGAACCATAGGCCGTAAAGGCCGCTGTCCCAACGCTGGCACTCAATCCAATGAAAGTCTCCAGACCCGGAATGCCTATCGGGAAGGTCGAGTTCATAATCCCCAGCGCCAGGTTCACACCGCTCAGGATGAAGCCCAACAGGTTGTCGCGCGTCGCCCAGTCCGGGTCGCTGAAGTCTGGTGACCCAAATCCGGCAAAACCCTGTACGTTGCTCATCCCCAACATCGTGGTGGCCACGTCCCAGCCCGAGATGGTGCTGAAATTCGGGCCGATTGTCACTCCGGCCACGCCCGCAATCGCTGACGCGATCCCGTCCAGCCCAATCGTGTCTAGCGCGGCTCCCAGATTTGCCGGGATGCCCGTCGCGATCTCCACCAACTGCTGCGGCCCCTTCTCCCAGAAGAAGCTGCCTTGCAGGTGCAAAAAGTCCAACAAATGCAACTCGGCGTTCTGCGCACTCACGCCCAGCCGCTGGTTCCCGTCCCAATCAATCGTGACTGAGTCGCCCCCTACAGGTATTTGGAGTCCTGCAGTCGCGTCACTGTCGTTCCAATTCGTGGCAGCCCAATCGATTACTGCCGGTCCCAACCCGCCAGGCCAACTTCCGGTGTTGTCGTTGATCACGATTTCCACGTTATTTGTTTCAATGGTCAGCCAGTCCGAACCATAGGCTGTGAAGGCAACTGTGGAGGCGAGCGCATGCAAGCCGATAAATTGCTCTAATCCCTGAATACCCAATACCAGAGATTGCATAATTCCAAGACCTAAATCCACACCATCCAGAATAAATCCGAACAAATCCGGACTGTCGGCCCAGTTCGGGTCACTGAAATCTGGCTTCCCTAAACCGGCAAAGCCACTCACATTGCTAGCCCCGATGATGATCGCCGTAACATCCCACCCGCTGATCGTGCTAAAGTTCGAGCCGATTGTCACCCCAGCTACGCCCGCAATCGCCGCCGCAATACCATCCAGCCCAATCGTGTCTAGCGCGGCTCCCAAATTCGCCGGGATGCCCGTCGCAATCTCAAGGCCTTCCAGCAGGGTGGCATCGAATGAGAAAGTGCCTTTGAGAGCAAGAAAATCTTTTATCCTTATCTCTCCGGAAACTACTATTGAAGTTGCTGCACCCTCAAAATAGTCTAAATTGAGGAATACCCCCAGGTTATCCCCTGCCGCAATGGAATCTGCAAGAAAAGTCAGAGCGCCGGGCAGATAACTTGCTACCAACTGCAAACGATCAGCTTGTTCATTAATATCGAGATACCACTTCCCAT
>CALCSH010000582.1 GCA_937893815.1 uncultured Anaerolineae bacterium
CACCCGCCACACCCCCAAATCTGGGCTTTACCTTGCGAAATCTCAGAGACCCTAATTATCTAAACACGCTGCATTGCTGCCATCGTTTTGCCCTTCAATCGCCCAACAGAAAGGCTAATTATGAACATTTTATATGTCGAAGATGACCCCAATGATGCTCACCTGACCCAGCGTTTCCTGGCGGATCACGCTCCCAATATTCAGATTGACGTGGTTGAAGATCAAACCCAGGCGGAAGCGCGACTGCTCAAAAACCATTATGATCTGGTTCTGGCCGACCTCAAATTGCTTCAGGGGGATGGGTTGAGTCTGTTAGCTTCTATACGTGCCAGAGATTTGCCGCTGGCCGTCGTAATCATCACCGGGCGCGGCGACGAGGAAAGCGTGGTGGCGGCCTTGCGTGCCGGAGCCGATGATTATGTCATCAAGCGCCATGACTATCTGACTCAGCTGCCTCAAACCCTGAATGATGCTTTACACCGATTTCTGCATAATACAGCTCGCAAAAAGTCACTCATCCGGGTTTTATACGCAGAACATAACCAGGCCGATATTGATTTAGCGCAACGCCATTTTCAAAAAGTGGCTCCACATATCAACATGGAATCCGTTAGTCTGGGTTCATCGGTGTTGAAACGCTTGACTGGCTCCGATGGCGATAAATACGATCTCCTCCTGCTGGATTACCGTTTACCAGGGATGAACGCCCTGGAGTTACTCAAAGACATCCGACAGGCAAAAGGGTTGGATATTCCGGTCATTCTTACCACAGGACACGGAGATGAAGAAGTAGCGCTCCAAGCTCTCAAGCTGGGCGCGTACGATTATGTCGTCAAATCCGAAGGTTATCTTTACCGACTACCCGCGGCGCTTGAAAACGCAATCTACCAGACTCGCCTGGCAAAAGAAGAGGCGCGCTATCGCAGTTTGTTCGAGACGGTTCCGGTGGGGTTATACCGCAATACGCTTGAGGGGCAGTGCATTGATGCCAACCCGGCATTGGTTGATATGTTAAGGTACCCAAGCCTGGAAGCTTTAAAAGCGGTCAATATGAATGAAACCTATGTCAACTCGCAAGACCGGCAAACCCTGATAAACCAACTCAAGACAAATGGCGAGGTAATCGGCTTTATTGCTGAGTTGAAGTGCCGAGAGAACACCTCATTGTGGGCCGAAATTGATGTCAAACCCATTAGAAATAACATGGGTGAGCTTGTTTTTCTGCAAGGGGCTATGAAAGACATTACCGAGCGGGTTCGAGTGGAAAAGGCGCTCAAACAACTCAACGAAGAGCTGGAAGAACGCGTAAACCAACGAACAGGCGATCTAAATATTCTGGTCGAATCCATGACGGGGCGCGAGTTACGCATGGCCGAACTCAAAAAGGTAATTAAAAACTTGCGCGCACAGATCGAAGACGCGGGAATGACGCCCATCGATGATGACCCGTTGGCAAAGTATATGACATAGCGTATGCACGCGATCACAGAAGAATCGAAACATAAGAAAACCCTGCGTCGAAAAGCCAAACCCGATAAAGCATGATTGAAAAACCCGTATTCCCTCCAAAAAGATTACTCAAATTCTTGATGCCCCTGCTAGGGCTGGTAGGTCTTTATTGGATCAGTCAGATGAATTTCCTTCTGTTCCATAGTGTGGCAGAGTTCTTCAGTATTCTGGTCGCGGCTGGCATTTTTATCGTGTACTGGAACTCGCGTACCTTTTACGAAAACAACTATCTGTCATTCCTGAGTATCAGCTATTTCTTCATCGCGCTCATCGATATCATCCATACCCTGGCTTATAAAGGCATGGGCGTGTTCCCAAAATTCGACGCCAACCTGCCCACACAGTTATGGATTGTCGCCCGCTACCTTGAAAGTATCTCGCTGCTAATTGCTCCGCTGTTTTTCAGCCACAAAATCAAACCGGAACGGGTGCTACATAGTTTTGCGATACTGGTAGCCATCGCGCTGGGTACGATCTTCTATTGGCGCATCTTTCCAGTTTGTTATATCGAAGGAATCGGATTAACTCGTTTTAAGGTATTCAGCGAATATCTGATTTCCCTGATTTTGCTGCTGGCCATTGCCCACCTGGTCCGCAAAAGGGGATTATTCAGTACATCAGTCTTCCGAGACCTAGTCGCTGCGATTAGCGTTAGCATTGGCGCCGAACTGGCATTCACGGTCTATACCGATGTCTATGGCCTATCAAATTTTATTGGGCACATCCTGAAAATTGTTTCGTATTACCTGGTGTACAGAGCCCTTTTAGAGACTGGTTTATCCCAACCCCAAGAGTTATTATTCAACAACCTGAAACGCAGCGAACAACGCTATCGCACTCTCTTTGAGAACAACCTGGCCGCCGTTTACCGCACATCGCTGGATGGTGAAATTCAGGATTGCAACCCGGCTTTCGCTCAAATTTTTGGATATACATCGGCGACAGACGCCATCGGGACCTCCGCCAACCAGCTTTATAGCTATGCCAGGGACCGGGATAAATTCATCAGCCTGCTTACCCGGAATGACGCCGTGAGAAATATCGAGAGCCGCTTGCAAACCATCCATGGTGTCGAGTTGATGGCGCTCGAAAACGCCAACCTGATCAGCGACCCCCAAACAGGATGCGATATTATTCAGGGCACAATTATTGATATCACCACACAAAAACGGGAACAGCATCTTCAGGAGGCCAGCCGACTGATTGCCCAGGCTGCCTTGCGGAATACGCAACTCGAAGATCTCTATCTGGAAATTCATGCCATCATCCGGAAAGTGATGATTGCCGACAATTTCTACATCGCCTTGTTTGACCCGGTTGAAGACCTAATCCGCTTCCCCTATTTTATCGATCAGAAAGAATCGTCTGTGGAATCCTATAAACCCGGCAAGGGATTGACGGAGTATGTACTAAGAACAAGCCGATCGCTGTTGTACAACCAGAGCCACCACGACGAATTCAAAGGGCAAGGGTTGGTCGAGGCGGTGGGGCCGCCATCGCACAGTTGGTTAGGTGTACCTTTGATTATTGATCAAGAGACAATTGGGGTAATGGTGATACAGAATTATGTGGATGCACAGGCTTATGGTTTGCGTGAGCAGCACATGCTTGAATTTGTTTCTGAGATGGTTGCCATCGCCATCGCTAAAGTCAAATTACACCTGGCAACAGAATTGCATGTCAGGGCAATGGAAACTAGAGTCGCCGAGCGCACGCGCGGGTTGCAGGAGCGCATTGATCAAATTCAGCAGCTCAACGGCGCTCTGACCAACCTGATGGCCGATCTGCGAGCCAATCAAAATGTTCTTGAGGCCTCTCAGGTTGAGCTAGAAGAAGCTCATCGGATGCTGCAACAGGAACGAATCAAGGAACAAGCCACACTGCTAAATCTCTCACAAGCGCTGCTGCCTGAAAACGATAACCAGACCATCCTTAAAAAAGCGCTCCAGGAGGCGGTTCAAGCCTTACAGGTAGATTTCGCCGCCATCATCCTGATGGACGAAGACGGGCTTCACTATTCGGCTCAAGCCATTTTTGGTTGGCCTGCGGAACTCGTTGAGCAAGCCCAATTCGTCCCCATTGACGATCAAACCGATCTGGGGGCTGCCATCCTCACGAAAGCGCCGATGATCACGCCAGACATCTTTAATTCCAGATTTAAAAACCCCCAGGCAATTTTGCAAATGGGAATCCAGTCTTCGCTGATTGTCCCGATGCTAGTTGCGGATAATGCGCTTGGCGCATTGGTATTGGACAGCACGAAAAAACGCAATTGGGATGATGACGAAGTTCGCCTGCTCTCCCTGATTGCCAACACCACCGCCCAGGCGTTGGAACGCGCCACGCTTTTCCATCAAGTTCAACGGGGTCGCGAGCGCTTGGGCAATCTCTCCCGCCGTCTGGTCGAAGTTCAGGAAAACGAGCGCCATGTTATCGCGCGCGAACTGCACGATCAGGTCGGGCAATCGATGACGGCGCTCAAACTGCATTTGCAAATGATCGCCCACTCTGTCAGCGAAGATGCCCTGTCGATAGCCCTGGATGAAGGCATTCAAATGGCCGAGCGCGCCATGCAGCGTGTGCGTAACCTGTCGCGCGATCTGCGGCCCTCCGTACTGGATGATTTCGGTCTCGAACCCGCCTTGCGCTGGCATCTGGATCACCAGGCTCAATGGGGCGGCTTTCAATGGAATTTCGAGTCCGAGCTGACAGAGGTGCGTTTGCCGAGTGATATCGAAATCGTCTGTTACCGCATTGCCCAGGCTGCGCTGAATAATATTGTTCAACATGCCAAGGCCAAACAGGTTCATCTGAAAATTTGGGTGGAGGCAGAAAGCCTGCAAATGGTTATTGAAGATAATGGGGTGGGTTTCGATCTCCCCAAAGCCATGGATCAGGCCGCCCACAGTCAAACGTTGGGTCTCCTCAGTATGCTGGAACGGGCTGAATTAATGGGAGGCATGGTAACGATTAACTCAACTCCCAAGCAAGGCACAAGCATTCAGATGCGCTTGCCGATTGATATGAGCAAGGCGCTTGAACGCCGGGGAGGAGCAAGGGAAATGCCATGAGGCCATTTCGCGTGTTACTGGCAGAAGATCATCAATTGGTGCGGGCAGGTTTCCGCGCACTGTTGAATATGCTGGAAGATATTGAAGTCATCGCTGAAGCCAACGATGGGCAGGAAGCCCTGGCGCTGATTCCCCAGGTGAAGCCGGATGTAGTTTTGATGGATATCTCCATGCCGCGGCTGAATGGCATTGAGGCCACTCGCCGCATACGCAGAGATTACCCGGAGGTGCGAGTGATCATCCTCTCGATGTACACCACCGAAGAATATGTCCTTCAGGCATTAAGAGCCGGGGCGGCGGGCTATCTTCTCAAGGATTCTACTCCCGCCGAGTTCAATCACGCCATCCAATCGGTTACGAAGGGCGAAACATATCTGTGCACTGGCGTAGCCCAACATGTTGCGGAATATATCCAACGCACTGGCGCAGAGCCTCATCCTCAAGATGATCAAGCCAGTCCGTATGCTCAACTAACATCCCGCCAAAGAGAAGTACTCCAACTCGTGGCCGAGGGACGCTCTACCAACCAGATTGCCCAAAGTCTGCATATTAGCGTAAAAACAGTCGAGCGCCACCGCGCCAATATCAAGGAACGTCTCCATATCCATGACACACCCGGCCTGATCCGCTATGCCATCCGGGCGGGACTGATTTCAGCCGAAGAGTGATCCTTGAAAAAAACTGTGGTCGTCAGCAGAAGGTTGAACACCGATAAATCTCGCGCCAAGCCGCTCAGTCGCCTAGAAAGCTGAGTAAAAACCTGTCTTGGAGAATGGGGGGTTGTGTACAGAAATGGGGGTATTTATGTATGTCCAGTTTCCCAGTTTCTTGTTAACCTATAAGTGACTCCACTGAAAAAACTACCGTGCAGGTGTTCCCGCCGGAATATATGGGGGTG
>CALCSH010000583.1 GCA_937893815.1 uncultured Anaerolineae bacterium
GATTCCGATGTTGACTCGCTGACCAACGAGATCACTTTGACTGCTCACGGTTATGAGAATGGCGATACGTTGGTATACCACGTCGATCCGACCGTTAGCACGCCGAAAAAAGTTCAAACCAATGTTAAATTCAACCCTGAAGAGCGCAGCCACGAATTCGATCCAGCATCGTTAACCAGCGCTAACAATGCCGTGGTGGACGTTGACAATAACATCATCCGCTTTGATCCGATCCATGTCTATCAAACCGGGCAGAAAGTGACCTATGACAGCGGCACGGCGGGGACTCCCATCGGCGGTTTGGCCGACAGTACAGACTATTACGTTATCAGCCTGAGCGATACCAGTTTCAAACTGGCTGCCACATTGGCTGACGCACTGACCGGAGATGAGATTATCCTGACAAGTGTTGGCACAGGCAGCAGCCACACGCTGGATGCCGTCGATGTCGACGTGACCACGGATACGATCCTGGCGCAGGGGCATGGTTTCGAAACCGGCCAGAAAGTGTTCTACCAGCACAGTGACGATGACGATCCCATTCCCCACTCTTCGGTGGGCGGCCTGACTAAGGGTGAGGTCTATTACGTAATCAAGGTTGATGAGAATAACTTGAAGCTGGCCGATTCTGTTGCCCAGGCTTCGGCAGGCTCACCGATAGATCTAACCAGCACGGGCACGGGCGCAGACCATGGATTCGTCACTGATTTCGTGGTGATCAATTTCGACCCGACGCAGACCGCCCCGATTGTCGATGTGGCATCCGATCAGATTAGCATTCCTGAGCATGGCTTCAATAATGGTGAAAAAGTGATCTACCATACCAGCGGGGGAGACCCGATCGGTAATATGACAGACGGCGCGGAATATTGTGTGGTTGTGGTCAATGCGGACACCCTGTCGCTGGAAGAAAACTGTGACGTTACCCCGACTCTGGTCGATTTATTGCCAGGGGCTACGATTGGCACCGGCAGCCACGGACTGGAACACCTCTACGACCAGATTCGCTCCGCAGCGGTCGATCTGGCGCATGTTGATGATACAACAGATATCATCACCTTGACCGGGCATGAATTTGGGGATGGCGACAAGGTCACCTACACCTACAATACAGGGAGCGATTCGCCCATCGGCGGTCTGGTGGATGGAACTGAATATTATGTGTTGCACTTCAATGACAACCAGTTCCAACTGGCTGACACACAGCAGGACTTCGATGATGGGGTGTTCATTGACCTGGGGCTGGGAGCCACGGGCAGCTCACACGCCTTCGAGATTAGCGAGCAATATTACCGCACGATGATGTTTGATCCCACCAAGGAACCGGTAGTGGATCTTGATACGGATACCTTCCGCATGCCTTCGCACACGCTACTGGAAAACGATGAGGTTTATTACCTCACCGGTGGGGGAACCAAAATTGGCGGCATGGTAGACGGCAACCTGTATTATGTAGTCAATGCTGGAGCTGAAACCTTCCAACTTTCTCAATCCATTGGCGGCTCCCCGGTAAATTTGCTAACTGGCGCGACGGGCAGCAACCACGGGATCGAAATCTACAATACGGTCACGATGGCTGACCTTCCGATTCGTGGTTTGGAGGATGGGGAAATTTACCACGTTGTAAAGGTCGATGATGATACCTTCCGTTTGACGGCATCTCAACAAGATGCCTTAGGCGCTTTGCCAGTTGATCTGACCAAAGAATGGGGTATTGATGAATGTGATCACATATTGACAACCGACCTTGGTGCGGGTGTCAAATTGTTGGCGAAGTTAGATGCATCGAACAAAGCTGCTGTCAAAGCCGCCATTGGTGGTGCGCCGAAATTCAAAGATCTGCTAACCAAAGGCGATGTACAGGCCGACTCGAAGTTCACCAAGGCTATCTTAGGTTCGCTGATTTTGAAGAGCAGCGCTTCGGATGTCATGAACCGCACGAACGACAAGACCAACAACTTTGGCAGTTTCTCACTTAGCTTTTCGTTAGAAATTTTCTTGCACGATGTCGTCGCCCGTTTGGGCGCCGATAGTGTCATTAAGTCTGACATGGATGTTGTCGTCGATGCGCAGATCAAAGAAAAGGTCAAAGTATCAACTGTAGGATCGGCTGCATCAGGTGCCACCAATCTTGAAGAAGATGAGGAGAAGAAGAAAAAAGAGGATAAAGGCAAGAAACTCGCTACGGCATTAGCGGTCGCCTTAGGCTTTTATGGCAATCGGGCGCATGCTCTGATCGAAAGCGGAGCTGATATCAATAGCGGCGCTGATGTCGATGCCAAGAAAGATGTAACCGTCAAAGCTTCCGTAAAGTATCCCCTGCTGGTTACACCGCTACAGTTGATCCCCTTCTATGACTTGTATCTCGACCCAACTAAAACCAGCATCAAAGATGAGTTCGTAAAACTGATCGCAGGCAATTTGGGACTTACCGATATTGTGAATACGTATGTCATCAGCGGGGCGAAGAAAGGTGCTGCGGGATCATTGGGCTTTGGTGCTAACGGCTCGCTGGCGGTGACCTATTACCTCAATGAAAGTAAAGCGATCATTGGAGAATACGCCAGGATAAACCAGGATTCCAATTTCCACACTGCTGATCAAAAAGTGTCCGTTTCTGCGAAAACCAAGATTGAGCTGGTCAATATTGCCGGCATGTTTAGTATTGCACTAAATGAGGGTGGGGCGAAAAACGTCATCAAGAAGAAAAAAGGAATTCTAGGTCTGGCGACCCCCTATGGCAATGATGGCGCCACAGTGGGTATTGGCGGTTCGGGATTGGTGGAATTATTCAATAACACCACGATTGCCAGAATCGAGAAAGGGGCGCAAATACACACGGGCGCTGATGGCGGGTTGTTTGTCAGCGCCAACGAAGACATCTTCACGATCGGCCTGGCGCAGGCCGGAGGTATAGCCGGTAAATTTGGTCTGAGTGGCACGGTTTTGTTTATGAGCCATGTTGCCCAAACGCTGGCTCATCTGGCCAGTGGGGTGGTTGTCGTGGGCGGCCCGGTTTCTGTCAAAGCGAATCAAAAAACACTGCATATCAATTTACTGGGTGCCATCCAGCGCGCGGAAAGCATGGGAATAGGAGTCAGTATTGGCTTCACGCATGTCGACAAGGAAACAGCAGCCATCATTGGCAACCGCATTACATCCAGTAACACAGAAATTGGCAATGATGGCACGATTTTGGATGTAGACGATTTGAAGATGTCATCCAAATCTGATGGAGAAATCTGGTGCTTTGCGTTATCCGGGGCCAAAGTATCGGAGAAGAATCCCTCCAATAAGAAAGAAGAAAAAGAGGAAGAGAAGCCATTTGAGCCGCGCCCGTGGTGGAAGTGGACAGAACTGCGCCTGAAATTTGATAGTGAAGACACAGGTACCTCGAAAACTACCCAGAAACCAGAGAATAAGACCAGCGGTTTTGGTCTGGCAGGCAGCGCGGCATACAACATGATTAACGACCACACCCTGGCGTATGTAAATGATTACGCCACGATCACGCTGGCGCCAACGGGCGATATTGGTATCGACGCTGAGAACCACACCGATATTTTCACCGCCACAGGCGCGGCAACCTTCTTGAAGCAATCCAATGTTGGAATTGGTATCTCCGGCTCGGTAAGTGTAAATGATCTGAATGTGACAACCAAGGCATTCATGATCGGGGCAACCGTCACCGAAGGCCATGATGTCAGCCTTTCTGCTGTGCGAGATGGATTCCTGTTTGCATTGTCAGCCGGTGTTGCCGCAACTCAAAAAGCCAAGAATGGCATTGCAATCGCCGGATCGCTTTCATTGAATCTGGTAGAGAATACCACGGAAGCCTACCTGGATTTTGTCACGATCAACACCTCGGGAGCGCTGGCCCTCGACGCCAAGGATGGTGTGATCGTCATGGCGATTGGCGGCGGGGTGGGGGTGAGCGTTGGTGGACGTTTTGGGTTGGGAGCCGGGGTGGGTCTTAATAGCGGTAAATATACCACCCAGACCTCTATCTCGAATTCAACGCTGATAGATACTGTCAACCCGGTAAACACTATCGAATCCGTCTCGCTGACGGCAGTCAACGACAATTTCCTGCTGGCGATTGGATTATCGCTCGGAGCTGGGCAGTTTGGCTTCGCCGGAACGGCAGGAGTCAACCTGATCACCGACAGCGCCAAAGCGCTGATCAGCAACACGACCATCGTAGCCGGGTCAGTGCTGGTAAAGGCGCTTTCAACGTCGGATGACTTCTCCTTTGCAGTCGGCGCGGCGTTGGGTTATTCCAAGAAGAAAAAAGATTCAGAAGACCAAGATACGAACTTGGACGACAAGGATGCTAGTATCTCAGTTGCCGCTTCCTTCGGCGGCGCGGCGGCGGTGAATGTGATGCATTCCACGGTACTGGCTTCCGTTCAGGACAGCAGCAATATCACTACCACGAGCGGCGACCTGGATATTGTTGCTACCGATAAGGATCAATTGTTTACATCCAATGCCGCCGACCCGGTGAACGATGATCCCATAGCCAATGACCTGAAGGATGATTTTTCAGATCATGGAATTACGCTTTCACCCGATACAAAGATCAAAGAACAAGAATCCGGCCTGGTCTGGGTGGTTGAGGATGCCTATTGGCATAACGAGTGGTTGGTGCGCAAAGAGGGCGGCCAACTGGTGATCTATGATACCTCCATCGTGGTCGCCGGGGCCTTTGCCGGGGCTGTGGCGGTGGCGATGAACGACCAGAAAGGCAGCGCAGGGGTTGCTTTGAGTGTGGCTTTGGCGCTCAACCTGTTAGGAGAGGCTGGCACCCCGAATACCATCAAGGCACAAATTCTGAACTCGACCACTGACGTGGCTGGCAATACCTCCATTTCAGCCGACTCGGCCAAAGCTGATGTGTATGCGGTTTCTATGGGTCTGGCTGTTGCGGTGGCAACCAGCGGTGACGATAACAAGCAAGCCACCCTGGCGTTGTCGTTGAATGGTTCCCTGGCGTGGAACGATGTTCACTATCAAGTAGAATCCTCGATCACCGATAGCACTGATATCACCAGTCACGGCATGCTGACTCTCACCGCCGAGGATACCAGTTTCACCGTAGCCGCAGCACCGGCTTTGTCCTTCACACTGGCCTATACTTCGGGAGATGGGACATCCTTTGCTTTGAATATTGGTGCCTCAATCACCCGCAACTGGATCGACAGTGCGGTACGCGCAGTCATCGATAACTCCACGGTTAATTCCGATGATCAGGTTTCACTATCTGCCATCAACGATGCTGGGATCCTGGCGATATCGGTGGCGGTCTCGATGGCTTTATCGGTCAACAGTTCCAGTGATAGCAAATCTGCAACCCTTTCGGGATCAGGCAGCGTTTCCCTCTCATTTAATGATGTGGACACCGAGACGATTGCGGCTGTCGAGAACAGCAGCAGCATCACGATCTCAAACCCAGCCCAAGCGTTGAAACTGA
>CALCSH010000584.1 GCA_937893815.1 uncultured Anaerolineae bacterium
CCGCCGGTCAAAGTATCATTGCCCGCGCCGCCGGTGATCTGGTCATCGCCCGCGCCGCCGTTGATGATGTCATCCCCAACATTCCCCAGGATCACATTGGCCAATGCGTTGCCGGTCAGGGTATCGTTATGACTGCCGCCAGTGATATTTTCGAAGCCGGTCAGCCTTCCACTGAGATTGGTAGCCGTGCCGGTATTGGCGTCAATTGCGACCAAGTTGACCACCACCGAAGTGGTGTAGGCACTGTAATCCAGGGTGTCTGTGCCACCGGCCGCGTTGAGCGAGCCGTTATGCCCTTCACCATCCTGGAAAGTAAAGGTGTCTGCACCGCTGTTACCGTTGAGCGTTTCGATAGCTCCGAAGGTCAAAGTGCGGCCGCTGGCAGCATATTGATCATCGCCAGCCTGGAAAGTCCAGGTGGCCAAAGCATTGATACCAGTCAGGCTGTCGATGAAAGCTGTACCGATCAGGGCGTCGATATTGTCGAATCCACCGCTCAGGTTGGCCAGGATAGCCTTGAAGCCATCTAAACTGCCGACGCTGGTCAGCACGAAATTACGCGCCGAGGCGTAGCCGCTCATATCGAGCGTATCCAGGCCCGCGCCGCCGTTCAATTGACCTGGGACACTGGTGCTGCCGATCAACTTGAAGGTGTCAGCGTTGGCGCCGCCCAGGTAATTTTCAACTTGATTATTGCTGGTCACTGTCCCGAGGCCATTGCCCACGGTGAAAGTTGTGCCATTGAACGTGAAGGTCAAGCTGTCAGTTACGGCGCTGAAATCAAGCGTGTCGTTGCCTTCGCCCGCATTCTCAATAACCGTGTCGTTGCCAAAGCCGTCCTTGAAGATGTAAGAGTCATTACCTTTACCACCGATCAAGGTATCGTTGCTGCTACCGCCAATCAGGATATTGTCATTATCGTCACCATTGATCGTGTTGGTGCCGCTGCCGCCGATCAAGTTCTCCATGCCGCTGAAGGTGCCAATCAGATGACTGGCGGTTCCAGATGCGAAGTTAACCACGATGGCTCCAGTTACGGCGCCAAAATCAAGTGTGTCGCCGCTACCCGTGCCGCCGATAATATTGCCGGTCAGGCTGCTGGTATCGCTGAAGACAAAACGGTCATCGCCGCCCGCGCCGTTCAGGTTGAAGCTATGGGTTCCAGCCAGATCAAAGGTATCGGCAGCACTGCCACCTGCCAAGTTCTCGAAACCGCTGAAAGTGAAACTATTGGTGCTGATGTACTGCCCGGCGCTGAGCGTCCAATTAGCTGCGGCATTGATACCCGTTAGCGTGTCGCCGCCAATACTGGAGCCAACGGCGCTATTGATATTGTCAAAGCCGCTGCTGATCGCACCGGCACTGCCCGTGAAACCATCAACGCTGCCCAGACCGGTCAGAATGATATTACGGGCGCTCAGATAAGCGCTCAAGTCCAGCGCATCCAGACCTGCGCCGCCGTTAAGTACGCCGTTCAGGCTGGCAGCATCCGCAAAGATGAAGTTGTCAGCGCCGTCGCCGCCATTCAGGTTGGCGGTGCGCGAGCCGGTAATTTGGAAGCTATCCACACCCGTGCCACCGGTCAGATTTTCGAAGCCACTGAAAGCCAGCGCAAACCCACCCAGCAGATAGCGATTCGTGCCGTCCAATTCCCAGGTGGCGGCGGCGTTGGCTCCACTCAGCGAGTCGCTGCTGGCGCTGCCTGTCAAGATATCGATACCGCTGAAACCGCCCACCAGGCTGGCTTGTGTGCCGCTAAAACCATTGACGCCCGCGCTCGAAATCGCAATTTCACGCCCGCTGCCATAACTGCTGTAGCTCAGGCTATCGCTGCCGCTGCCGCCACTCAATGCTCCGCTCAGGTTGGCGTTGCCGCTGAGGTTGAAGATATCCGCGCCACCCTGCCCAATCAGATTTTCCACACCGCTAAAGGTGAATGCACTGTTGACGTTGCCGGCATGAACCGCGGTCAGATTGAAGATCGTCCCAGCCGTAAAACCGGTTAGCGTATCGCTGGCCGCGCTGCCCGTGAAGCTTTGCATATTGCTGAAGGCACCGCTCAACCCGGTCAGGGTGGCGCTTTGCAAGTTCAGGCTGACTGGACCAGCGGAGTAACCGCTGAAGTCCAACTGATTGCTGCCGCTGCCGCCGTCAAGCGTGCCCGTCAGGCTGCCAGCGCCCAAGAAAGCGAATTTGTCATTTCCGCCGCTGCCATCGATATTGAGTGTGGCGGCGTTGTTGATATTGAAGGTATCGCTGCCTTGGCCACTGATGAAATTTTCCACCGTATAGCCGCTATGCGTGAGCGTGTTCAACCCATCGGTGACCGTAAAGCCGGTTGCGTTCATGTTGACCGTCAAACTGCCGGTAAAGCCAGCAAAGGTGATCGTGTCGCTGCCCGCCGTGTCGCTGACAGAATCGCCCACGCCCCAACCGGCGTTGAAGACATAGGTATCATTGCCACCCAGGCCAGCCAGCGTGTCGGCGCCGCCCAATCCGGTCAGGGTGTTATTGTTGGCGTCTCCGGTTAGCTGATCCGCGCCCTCGCCGCCCGTCACGTTTAAGATATTGAACACACCCATGGTCAGGCTGTTGGCCGTGGCCGTATTGACACTCAGGTCCACGGTTACAGCACTGGTATAAGCGCTGAAGTTAATGCTGTTGCTGCCACCGACGCCGTCAATATCGCCACTCAGCGCGGCATTGTCGCTGAAATTAAAGCTGTCATCCGCTGCACCGCCGCTCAAGTTTTCGAAACCACTGAAGCTGGTTGTGCCGTTCAGCGTGCCGGTATTGACAGCCGTCACGACGAAAGTATTGGCGGTACTCAAACCAATCAACGTGTCGCTGGCCGCACTGCCGGTCAAAGTTTGCAAATCACTGAAGGTGCCGCCCAGCGCTGTGGCCGTGCTGCTCTCCAGGTTAACTGTCGCCGCGCTGGCCGTGTAGGCCGCATAGCTCAAGGTGTTGATGCCACCGCCACCGCTGACATTACCACTCAAACTGCCTGTGCCACTCAGCGCAAAGATGTCATTTGCGCTGCCGCCATTCAAGGTCTCGAAGCTACTGAATATGAGAACGCCGTTCACGTCGCCGCTATTGGTGCCGCTGACCGTGAAAGTACTGGCTGTGTTGGAGCCAGTCAAACTATCGTTGTTGGCACTACTGCCGATCAAAGCATTGATATTGGTGAAGCCAGCGCTAATCATCGCTGAAGTGCCGATGAAGCCGTCCAAAGCGCCAGCGCCTGTCAGGGTGATGCCCCGACCGGTGGCGTAGGCACTGAAGTCGAGCACATCTGTTCCAGCGCGCCCATCTAGCGTGCCGATCAAGCTGGCAGTATCGGCAAACACAAAATTATCGTTTCCCGCCCCGCCGATCAGATTTTCGATGACCGCGCCGCTGACGCTCAACGTGCCGCCGCCGCTAACGGTCAGGCCGCTAACGCCGAGATTGAAGGTCAAATTAAAGGCTGTCGCAAAGGCACTGAAATCAAGCGTGTCCGTGCCGCTGCTGTCGGTCAGCGTATCGCTGCCATAGCCAGCCGCGAACTTATAGGTATCATTACCGCCGCCGCCTGCCAGCGTGTCATCGCCTGCGCCACCCGTGATGGTGTTGGCGTTGCTGTCGCCGGTCAACGTGTCATTGAAGGCCGAGCCGACAATATGCTCGATGCTGACCAGGGTATCGTTACCGCTCTCAGTGCTGCTGGCCGAGCCAGTCGCCAGGTTGACGGTCACGCCGCTGGTCGTATTGCCGCTGAAATCAACGGTGTCGTTGCCCAGACCACCATCCAGCAGATCATCCCCACCCAACCCGATCAAAGTGTCGTTACCGCCCAACCCGTATATTTTGTCGCTGCCGCTGGTACCGATCAAAATATTATCGTTATTATCGCCGGTAATGATATTGCCAAACGGGCTACCGATCAGATTCTCGATGCTGCTGATGCCGCCTGTCCCGGTTGCTGTACCAGCGCTCAGATTGGCGCTGATCGCCAGGGCGTAGCCGCTGTAATTTAGGGTGTCGCTGCCCAAACCGCCATTCAGCACGCCCACTGTCGCTGTACCCATCATGTAAAAGGTATCATTGGCGCTGCCACCGCTGAAGTTCTCAAAATTGGTCAGCGTGAAAGTGCGTCCACTGGCGATTTCGAGATAGCTCTCAGCGCCACTGGTGATCGTCAGGCTGGCGTTGCTGTTCATGCCAGTAAATTGATCGGCTGCGCTGCTACCGAGGAGGGCGTTCAAGTTGTCGAATCCACTGCCCAGACTGCTGGCCGTGCCCATGAAGCCGTTCAACGTACCCAGGCCGGTCAAGGTGATGCTGCGGGCAGTGGTGAAATTGCTCAGGTTGAGGCTATCCGTGCCACCCTGACCATCCACACGCCCGGCCAGATTGTTGCCATTCAAGATCGTGAAGGTATCATCGCCCGCGCCGCCGCTGAAGGATTCGATCTGCCCACCGCTGTGGGTAACTTTATTAAGAGCCTGACTGGCGCAGGTGCCCTGGCTGCAGGTGGCGGAGATGCCCTTTGTGAAGGTAACACCCAGCGTGGCCACGCTAAAGTCCAGGGTATCCGTGCCACCGGCTGCGTTCTCCGTGATCGTATCCAAACCCCAGCCATCGCCAAACAGGTAGCTATCGTCCCCGCCCTGTCCGATCAGGGTATCATCCCCAGGCCCGCCAGTGATCTGATTGGCAGCCGCACTGCCGATCAAGACATCCGCCGCCGAACCACCGATGACGTTTTCGATGCTGGTCAGGCCGTTGGTCAGCCCACCATTGATATTCGTGGCGCTCTGCGGCTGGTACGTGGTCAGACCTATGGTAAGCGGCGTGCTCCCCAGGTTAGCGCGCACCGCACTGGTCCACGGAGTAAAGCTGATCGTATCGTTCCCGCCCTGACCATCCAAAATGCCGGTCAGCGTCTTGCCATCCGCCAGCACAAAGATATCTTCCCCATCGCCGCCAAATAAATTATAGGCGCTGTTATCTGTGATCGTAAAGGTGTCCACGGCTGAACCACCCACCAAGGTCTCAATGTGGCTGAATTCGATGGTATGCCCACCCGTTGCGTACTGGTTGCTGGTCGGTGCAACGCTCCAGTTGTAGGCCACATTCATGCCCTGGAAACTGTCACCAACACCGCCGCCCAAAACCAGATCAATATTATCGAAACCGCCAGACAGACTGCCTGATTCCGTGCCCGCAAAACCATCGCTGCTACCCAGGCTGGTCAGGATGATGCTGATGCTGCTGCCCAGAGTGCTGTAATCCAACGTGTCAGAGCCTGCGCCGCCGTCAATGCTGCCAGTGTGTGCAATAGTGAATTCAAACAAATCATCACCAGTGCCGCCTACCAACTGTTCGAAACTGCTAAAGTCCAGGCTGTCAGCACCCGTGATATAACGGTTGCTACCGTCTAATTCCCAGGTGTTGGTCAGATTAGCGCCGGTCAGGCTGTCGGTGGCAGAACTACCGATGAGCGCATTGATGCCGCTGAAAGTGATGCCGCTGACACTCTCGCTCCCGGAGAAGCCAACCGCAGCGACACCCGTCAAAATCACATTGCGACCACTTGCCAGGCTGCTAAAGTCCAGCGTATCCCTATCACTGCTACCGTTCAGAATCTCAACCTGGCTGAAGGTCAACGTGGCCGTGCTGGTACAGCTGCCGCTGGCGCTGCCAGAAATTGCCCAGATGCTGACCGCATCCAACCCGGTCAGGCTGTCACCGGTCAAGCTGCTGCCAACGAGCGTATTGATATGCTTGAAGCCAACCAAACTGGCTTCGCTGCCATCCAAGCCATCCAGCGCACCCAGACCGGTCAGCGCGATGTGACGCAGACTGCCGTAGCCGTTGTAATTGAGCGTATCTGTGCCACCCTTGCCATCAACCCAGCCGCCCAATATGGCGCCGTTCAGGAAGATAAACTGATCATCGGCGGGGCCAGCCAGGAAGTTCTCAATTGCGGTTGTGCTGGTCAGGCTGTTGCCACCCAGGGCGCTGCTGATGCCAACCGCTGTGCCGTCAAAACTAAAGGTCAGCGCGCCGCTGCCCAACACCGTCACGCTGGAGAAATCAAAGGTGTCGGTTCCGGCTGGATCGGTAAGGTTGTCTGTACCCCAGCCATCGCCAAAAATGTAGCTGTCATCCCCGCCCAGGCCCGCCAGGGTATCGTTTCCAGCCAGGCCGGTGATGATATTCGCGCCGCTGTCGCCGGTTAGATTATCCGCGAAGAGCGAGCCAGCGATATGCTCGAAGGAACTGATGCTGGCCGCTGCTCCGCTGTTGACCGTGCTGGCAACACCGGTACTCAAATTGACTGTGGCCGCAACTCCGTAACCGCTATATGCGATCAGATCGCTGCCGCCGCCAGCGTTGATGCTTATGGCAAGGGTGCCCGCCCCAACGAAGTTGAAAATATCAGCCTGTGAACCCGCCAAGAGTGAGTCGAAACTGCTAAAGGTCAGCGTGTTGGTGCTGGTGTAACTGCCGCCGTTGCTCTGGTCAATCGTAAATTGGCTGAGCGCATCGAGCGTGGTCAGGCTATCCACGGCGCTGCCACCGACGAGATCGTCGATATTATCGAAGCTGCCGCCCAGGCTGCCGTTGGCTTCCATGCCCGCAAAGCCATCCTTGCTACCCAGACTGGAGAGCGACACGCTGCGGGCGCTGCTAAAGCGGCTGTAATCGAGACTATCCGTGCCAGTACCGCCATCAATCTCACCAGCCAATACAATCGCATCTTCAAACGCAAAAGTGTCTGCGCCGCCTTCACCAATCAGCGTATCGATATAGGCAAAGTCAAGCACGAAGCTGGTCACGCCTTCGGTGTAGGTACTGCTAGCGGCATTCACGTACCAATTGCTGCCCACATTCAGACCTTGCAAACTATCCAACCCGCTGCCGTTGCGCCCCAGCAGCCAGTTGATCTTGAAGAAACCGCTAAATAGACTGGCATCCGTGCCATCGAAACCATCGGCGTCAACAGCCGTCAAGTCGAAGGCACGCGCCGAGGCGTAGGCTGTGTAATCCAGGCGGTCGTAGCCAGTACCACCGTCCACCAGGCCGCTGAGCGCGGCGTTGTTGATATCTTGCAACATCACAGCGTTATTACTGAAGAAGAAGTGATCGTTCCCACCTTTACCGAAGAGCCGTCCGATGTGATTGCCGCTGACGTTGAAAGTATCGCTCAGGCTGCCGCCAATCAGATCTTCGATGTGGTCGAAATCAAAGGTGCGGGTGCTGACAGTCTCCGTGTAGGTATCCACACCGCTGAGGATTGTCCAGGTGCTGGCCGCATCGCGCCCAGTCAGGCTGTCGGTGACGCTGCCACCCAGGGCTTGCTGGAAGTTTTGGAATCCGGCGCTGATCGTGGACTGGCTGCCATTGTAGCCATCGGTGGTGCCCAGCCCGGTCAGGGCGATGCTGATGCCGCTGGTGTACAAACGCCAATCGAGGGTGTCATAGCCGCCTTGCCCGTTAATCAGGCCAGTCAGCGTGGCCGAGTCTTCAAAGGCCACGGTATCGTTGCCCGCGCCTGTGCGCAGGTTGGCGCTCTGTGCGCCAGCCGCCAGGGTCAGATGGTCAGCGCCGCTCAAGCCGTTGATATTCTCGAAGCTGTGGAAGGTCAAGGTGCGACCGCTGCCATCTTGCGTGTACGTGCTGGCGGCGCTGTCGATGCGCCAATGACTGTCTAGCGCCAGTCCGGTGATGGCATCATTGCTGGCTGCTCTGCCGTAAATAACCTCGATATTATTGAAACCAGCTGAGATCACGGCACTTTCACCGCCGGCGTAACCGTCCACGCTGCCGATACTGGTCAATGAGATGGCGCGGCTGGTGGTGTAGGCACGCAGGTCAAGGGTGTCGCTGCCGCTCAAGCCATTCAGCGTGCCGCCCAAGATGAAAGCGTGCTGGAACTCGAAGCGATCATCCCCGCTGCCGCCGATGAAATTCTCGATGCTGTTGGCTGCTACCGTGACCTGATTGCTGGCGTCGCTCACACAAATCGCCGTACAGCCAACGCTGGCTCCAAATTTGAAGCTCAAGTTGCTGGTTACAGTTGAGAAGTCAAAAGTATCGAAGCCAGAAACATCCGTAACGCTATCCGTACCCCAGCCAGCTGCGAAGATGTATGTATCGCTGCCAGCCTGACCGTTGAGCAGGTCATTGCCCGGCCCGCCGGTGATCTGGTTGGCGCTGCTGTTACCGGTCAGGATATCGTTCTGACTGCCGCCGATCAGATTTTCGATGGTGCCGACCAGAGTCAGGATCAGGTTGACATTGACCGTCTGAGCCGCGGCGCTGCTCAGGTCGAGGGTGACCCCCAGGGTGGAAGTGGGTGCAAAGCTG
>CALCSH010000585.1 GCA_937893815.1 uncultured Anaerolineae bacterium
CACCCGCCACACCCCCAAATCTGGGCTTTACCTTGCGAAATCTCAGAGACCCCAATATGATTGAACCATAGAACAGTCACACGGAAGTTGCATTTGCCCTGTTTATTTACCGAAAAAGCCGCGCCCGTGTGCGCTGTGCAAAACTAGAAAGGCAAATCCCAGCCCCAGGAACGTAGCCATCAACTCGAATGGCCAACGCCATTCCAGCCCCGGAGCTTGCGCCAGCAGCAAGGCATCCAACCAGTAATATAGCGAAAATCCTACAACGGAAATCTGTGTGCCCATCCAGGCCCACGACAGACCACGCCACAACCCCCAAGACAGAACCAGCCCCGTAAGGCTCCAAAGAATTGCTCGTAGCGCCAGGTACCAGACCGGCACCGAGAGAGGTAAATTTTGCAAAAATGCGCTGTGGCGCAAGGCAGCAAAAAAGCCAAAGATATAAATTGCCGCAATACTTAACACCAGCAAAGTGAGCAAGGTTACGAAGAAAGGGCGTTTTGGATAGTTGGGTGTCATATTAGGGTATTGTCAGGGTGATTTTTCCCAACTGCTGCCCCGTTTGCAGGCGAGATTGGGCTGTGGCGGCTTCTGCTAGCGGATAGCTGTGATCTAGACGTACAGCGAGTTTGCCTGCAAATACCAAATCCATCACCGTAGTAAAATCGGCGCGTGTGCCCATTGTGGAGCCGATGATGGAGAGATGTTTGCTGAAAATGAAGCGGTTATCGATCTCAAATTTGGGTCCACCGGTATTGCCCACTGTTAGCAGGCGTCCACCTTTGCGCAGGGTGCGCAAACTGAGGGGAAAAGCTATCCCCACGTTATCTACAACTACATCGACGCCGCGGCGGTTCGTAAGATTGTAGATGGTTTTCGCCTAATTCTCGTTGCGGTTGCGGTCGATGAGTTCATCGGCGCCCAGGCTTTCGGCCATGGATAGCTTTTCGGCGCTGGAACCAACCACATAAACCCGTGCGCCGATATATTTGGCAATCTGGATGCTGGCGGTATTGACTCCGCCGGAAGCGCCCACAATCAGCACATGCTCAGCGGGCTGCAATTTGCCGCGTGTGATAAGCGAGTGCCAGGCTGTGTGAAAGACGAGTGCGGCGTGCAGGCGCACCAATGCCTCACCGGGGCCGGGTTCAGGGGTGGGGAAGTCGGCATACTGCAGCACTTCCGGCCCGCCGTGTTGGTGGAAGAGAATCGCTTTCATGGCTCCAGATTTAGCTCCACGGTATTCGACCAGATCTCGGGGTTGCCGTAGGCATCGGTAAATTGTGTGCCGCCCTCCAGCCCGACGCGGCAAAAATAGCGACCCGTGGGAAGATTAACCTGCAGGAACCCTTGCGTGGCGGGAGTCTCGAACGAATATTGTTTGTCAAAGGCGATACTGCGCCCGCTATCGTTCAATGGCGAAAAATTTGGATCGCTGGTGAAAACAATATGATCAATAAACAAGGCCATAAATTCCTGCGGAGGTGCATCGTAGGGACGCTCGATGCGCCAGTTCTGTATCCCGGTGGGATTTTCAAAGGGGCCAAGCCGCTCCCAGACCCATTCGAAATGCGTGATTTGGGTACTGTCGGCGAAGCTCCAACTCTGATTGTCGAGGGAGAGCGTGGCGGGAGCGTTATCTTCGGCGCGTTTGAAGGACCGCGCCCAGGCGTAGATGGCTTCACCGGCGGGAAATTCAGAATGGTATAGGGCGGTCTGGCTGCCATAACTGTCTACCAAATATCCGCTGCCCTGCCAGCCCTGCACAAAAGCCACATCCCTGCCCCAGCCAGGGCCAAAGGTGAAATCTTCCCCTTCTACCCAGAGCAAATTCTGGGGTTCCTGCTCACAAACTACGCGCAGCGTGTTGATGCTGCCGCTGCTGAGCGCCCAGGGCAATGTATTGGCGCTTTCTTCTTCGTACTCCGTGCCTTGCCCCAACTTCAAACGCACAGGTCGACAGGCTGAATCGTCGAGGGTCGCCGCGTCGAGGTGGTAGCGCTCAAAGAAATGTCCCTCTGTCAGCACGCCACCCGGGAAACAGCGTAGCAGCGCTGAGCGCATCTCATCCCAGGCGGCGCGCTGGGTGGATGTTTCTGTGTCGATGAGAATATCCACGGCGGGCCATTGCTCGGCGTTGGTGCTGAGTTGAGGGAGAAAATCATCCAGCGGGACGCGATCGTAGGCGGCAGCAATTTCATTGGCACCAAGTTCCTGGTGTAGATAGAGTTCGGCGATTTGGACTTCGACAAATAGCGGGTCGTTGGCGATTGGCCAGAAGGGCATCAAGATATGTGCACCTTCCCGGGCGGCATCGAGAGCGAACTCGCCGATTTCGCGGCGAATCTGCCGGTCGGCGGGGTCACCGACCCCATTGAAGTAGAGATAAGCGTTATAGAACGGCAGCCAACCCAAAACGGCGATCAGCAGAATCAGACCCAGAGGGCTGAAATTCGGCTTCAACAGGCGCGCCACCTCGCGGGCCAGCACGTATGCCCCCAGGGCTGTCAGGGCGTATACGGCGGGCAATCCTGGGTAATAGACGCGTCCAAAAGGCGAAGCTGTCAGTACCGGCACTGGAATCAACAACAAAAACATCCACAATAATGCCCAACGCGAGATGCGCTGGTGTAAGGTGCTGATGGCAAAGATGACTCCCACGAAAAAAAGCGGCAGCAGTACGGCATTAAGAATGGGTCCCTGGCGGTTATAAATAAAATCGAAACGCGTTTCAATAAACCAGCTTTGCACAACGTGAAGGAAATTTTCCCACAAGGTCGGCCACCAGCCATCGCTCCAGCCCTTATCTTCAATGCGGTAATAGCTCAGGCGGCTGTTGAAGTAGGGGATCAATAGCGGTAGTGTAAGCAGCGGCGGCAATAAAAAGGCGGCTAAATTTTGCAAGGCGGTTTTCAGCGCCATGCGCCCGGCGAAGAACTCAATCACCAGCACCAGCAGCAGAACGCCAAAGATTGGCAGTACGGTATCGTAGGTCAGTAAGCCGATGGCCAGTGCCAGTCCGCTGAGTGCAAATAACTGCCAGCGGCCGCGCTGTAGCGCCAGGGCCAGCAAAGCCAGCGCCAGAATCGGCCAGAGCTTGACATGGCTTTCAACATTTGCCAGACGGCTGGCGCTGATATCCATTACCGATATGCTTAAAAAGAATGCTCCCAGCACGGCCAGCGAGAGCGGGGCGATTTGTCGCAGCAGCCAGTAGAAAACCAGTGTGCCAAGAATGCTGTAGAGCACCACCGCCACCCGCGCCGACAAAATGCCCACCGCCAAACGTTGGAAAGGCGCTTGCATATAGAAGCTACCCGGCAACGCATCGCGATGATATTCGCCGCTCGATTCGGCCTGACCGTCGATCATCAACTCAACGACTTCGAAAATCCATTTGGATTCATCCCCCTCCACGCCGTAGGGCACATCCTGTAGGGCGTAGAAGCGCAGAAAGGCAGCCAGCGCCATCAGCACCAGCACCAGCGAAATTTCATTCAGTGGCAGCCATTTAGGTCGTGTCGTCAGGTCGGCTCGCAGACGCAGGCGCGCCAGCACCACCCAGTGGATCAGCCCCATCGCAGCCAACCCGTAATAAATTGCACCCATCGGCAGCATCTCTTCCCCCAGCAGCCATTGGCCCATCGCCGCCAGTGTGAGCGCAGCCAGCAACAAGGCCGCCTGTACCGTTTCGCGCCGCCGCTTCCACAAGCCGCCGGTCAGCGCCAGCAAGCTGATCAGACTACCGCCCAGCGAGAGCGCTATGCCAATCTGATCGGGATTCTTGCTGATATATTCTTGCTGCCAGTGAAAATTATAAAAGGGTCGCCCGGTTTGATTGGGGACGATATTGACGGCCCCTCCGATGCGCGGCGGCGCCAAAAGGATGAAATACAGCGCCCCGACGAGTACAGTCAAGACCAGCCAGCGGCTCCAGGATTGGCCCCATAGTTGCGCGTACCAGAGAGTGGGTGCAGGCGATTCGGGACCTGCTGCAGGTTGATCCAGTTCGTCAGGCGGATGCCAGCCCCGCAGGCGTCCTACCAACAACCCCACCCAGACGATGGAGAGAGTCGCGAGCGGGAGTACTATCATCGAAAGGGAGAATTTTTCCATAGACAGTGTTCACCATGAAGATACAGAGTTTTTTTTGTGAAACCACAGAGATTCTGTGTTCTCGGTGTCTCCGTGGTAGAAGGTTAGCGCAAACCGGTTTCCATGCGCGAGATCACCATGCGCTGAATCTCGCTGGTGCCCTCGTAAATTTCGGTAACCTTGGCGTCGCGGAAGTAGCGTTCCACGGGATATTCTTTGGAGTACCCCATCCCACCGTGAATTTGCACAGCCGCGTGAGCGCAAAACATGGCCGTTTCAGCGGCGAATAGTTTCGCCATTGCTGCTTCGAGGGTATACCGTCCGCC
>CALCSH010000586.1 GCA_937893815.1 uncultured Anaerolineae bacterium
CGCCCCGGACAGCACCGGAGCGAACGACGTGACAGTTGCCGTACGGGGTCCCGTCGCGAGGGTCGCGACAGATCGCTTTGAGAGGCTCATCGCGCATGCGCTGCACCAGCTCCACTATATCGCGCAGCGCCTCGACATCATGCTCAACTTCCAACAGGCCGCCGCAATCTTCGCAGCGATAGACCACATCATATATCGAATAGCGCCGCTCGCAGCCGCGCACACATTGGTACCAACTAGAATACATATCTACCTCCGATCCAGGTGGGGCGCACTTTTTGGAAGTGCACCCCATCTTCACATTCCTACTACATCCGTCTCAATCCGGTGGATGGGCTGAGCGCCCTGGCTGGCCTGTTCTGGCTCGGGGATGGAGGCCTCATCGGGTTTATCGGACAGCCCAAAGAGAAAAGCACCCTGATGGAGCCAGGCCAGCGCCTGCGTGTACACCTCGCGGGTGATGACAATTTCCTCGGCGAGTTTCTGCTCCACAGTGGATTCTGCTCCCAACTGCCCCATGCGGGCAGCCGTGGCGCGGTACTCGTTGCGCCGAAAGGTTTTGAAGGGTGTGGGGTCCCCGGCTGCCACGCGCGCCTGCACATCGTGGTGGATTCCCTGTAATGTCGCAGAGAGTTCGGATGCATGCACATCCACCTCGGCAAGGAAATCATCAAACGCGGCCACCCGCCCCGAGCGAATATCGTCAACCAACCCCCCAAAAGAGAAAATTCCACTCCCCAAGATCAAACATAGGTAAACCAGATAATCCTGATTATCCGTGGTGAAAGGGTGGTACGCTACCTTATTCAATTCTCGGTAGGCCGTCTCAAAGGCGGGGGGGTCGAAATCATTCCCCAACAGGGCGCTGACGGTCTGAAAAGCGGCATCGACTCGCACCTGGTCAATCACGCGGTCGTTACGGCCACGCGCCCCCAGGGTGGTCTTGTCGAGGTCAATCAGCACAGCGGTGCTTTCGTCCACGGTGTAGCCTTGTTCAGCACAATAGGCCGCAAAATCGGGCAGGGATGCCCAGCGGTTGGCAACGTAAACATGCGCATGCTCGCCGCGTTGCTCTATCTCGAATTTCGGCGCTTCATCCATGCGCTCCGCCGCGATGAAGGCCAGCCCCGGCCAGCCGCCTGCGGCGCAAATATTGGCGAAGGCTGTGCCATCGTTGAGGCGCGTATCGCCGATGAAAATCACGCGCTGAATTTTCCTGTGCGGTGCATCCAGGGTGCGTCCAGCGCTGAGAATTTGCGCCACAACGCGGGCATAATCGTTGGTACTTTTGCGCGGCACCACTCCGGCGGGCAGGCCGACTGTTTCGTGTAAATCAGCCAGCGAGGGCAGGCGTGGGTCAAGGGGCTGCAAATTGCGGTAAATAATCGCATCGCCCAGAAAATCGCTGACTTTTGCTCTTCCGTAGGCTTTCATTTCAATATAATCCTTTCGTTTATTCTCACGCGGCCTTGCGAAAAAACGCTGCAACTAAATACCTGACCGCGGAGAGTGCAGAGTTCGCAGAGAAGAACAAAGAAAAATCGCTGCGCTCTCCGCGTACTCTGCGGTTCAAAGCTTCGTTTTACCGGCCACTTAATTACAAATAACCTTCGGCAACCAATAACTCGGCGTTGAGAATCGAGCCGCTGGCCGCGCCACGCAGGGTGTTATGCACCACGCTGACCATGCGCAAATCCAAAATGGGGCATGCACGGATACGCCCCACGGTGACGGCCATCCCCTCGGCGGCGGAGCGGTCGCGGCGCGGCTGAGGGCGATCGGCTTCGGAACGCACCAACACGGGGTGACGGGGTGCGCTGGGCAAATCCAGGCCGGGGAATTCGGCCAGAACGCGGGCGGCTTCCTCAGGGGTGGGCTTGCGCATGAAGCTGGCGGCGATGCTCAGGGTGTGCCCGTCAAACACCGGCACGCGATTGGCCTGGGCGCTGACGCGGAAATCTGCGGCGTGGCGCTCGCCATTTTCGATGTGCCCCAGCAAAATGCGCGATTCATTTTCAATCTTTTCTTCTTCACCGCTGATATAGGGGATCACGTTACCATCAATATCCAGATACGATACGCCGGGATAGCCCGCCCCGGAGACGGCTTGCATGGTAGTAACAATCACCTGCCGCACGCCAAAGGCATCATCGAGGGGCTTGAGGGTCATTGCCAGGCCAGTAGTGGTGCAGTTGGGACTGGTGACGATCAGCCCCGGCCAGCCCTGGGCGGAGCGCTGGCCTTCGATCAGGCGCAAATGGTCGCCATTGACCTCAGGGATAATCAGCGGCACGCCCAATGACTGACGATAGGCGGAGGCATTCGAGCAGACGGCGTAACCAGCGGCAGCGAAACTCGGCTCAATCTCTTTGGCGTGATGCGTAGGCAAGGCCGAAAAAACGAGTTTGGCGGGCAAATTTGGCGTGGAACGGGAGATGGTCATTTGGCGCGCCGCGGCGGGGGGATCACCATCCAGCACCCAACGCGTTTCACCGTAGGTCTTGCCCACGCTGCGCTCGGAACCGGTTAGCGCCACGACTTCGAACCAGGGATGATCGGCGAGCAATTGCACAAAACGCTGGCCAACAGCACCGGTCGCACCCAATACGGCCACAGGGATTTTTTGAGAAAGATTTACGAACTTACCTATGTCGATGTTCATTGTACAATTTTCAACCAACTTTCATACAATTACCGCAGAGAACGCAAAGATCGCTGAGTTTTTATTTCGTTTTTCTCCGCGCACTCCGCGGTAGGTATTTTTATTATTCTGCAAGCATTTCGGCGTGGATGTAACGCATGGCGTTTTGAGCGTCGGCGTCAGCCAAAACCAGTGAGATGCTATATTCCGAGGAGCCCTGAGCGATGGCGATGACGTTGA
>CALCSH010000587.1 GCA_937893815.1 uncultured Anaerolineae bacterium
GATGCTGGCTCCGGCCTGATAACAAGCCCGTTCCACCGAGAGCCGGGCGGCGCGAAAATCCAGCGGATCGGGGCGGTCATGCAAGGCCAGCGTGTCGGTGGCGACGCTCGAAGCAGCGATGCGCACGCTGGGATGGCGGCTATCGGGGGGCAGCAATTCGGGGCGCGTTAGCAATACCGCCGCAGCGCCATCGGCATCGGGCGCGGCATCAAACATATTCAGCGGGTCGCAGATCATCCCCGCGCGTTCGTACAAGGCAGGCTTGATCGCCTTTTGGAACATGGCGTGGGGGTTGCCCGCACCGTTGGCGTGCGCCGTGAGCGGGAAACCGCCCAGGGCGAAATCGGGCACGGCGAACTCGTAGAAATAACGCCGCATTAGAAGGGCTGCCTGCGCCGCGGGTGTCAGCCCGTGGATGGCTTCGTAATCGCTGTCGAGAGTAGTGGCGATATTAGCATCCACTTCAGGGCCAACCTTGTCGGTGATTTTTTCCACACCGACCACCAGGGCGGCATCTACAAAGCCTGATTTGACCGCTAAAAACCCGGCTCGCAAAGCTGCCGCCCCTGAGGCTCCGGCGGCTTCGATGGTGCAGGCCTCAATGCCGCGCAGTCCGGCAAAATCGGCAACCAGCGCGCCTAAATGCGCCTGCCCCGAAATTTGCGGGGCGAAAACATTGCCCACATACAGCGCCTGAGGGTGCAATCCAGCGGCGTCGTTGAGGGCGGCCTCGATGGCATAAAAGGCCAACTCGCGCAGTGAAGTTTCCCAATGTTCGCCGACGTTGGTTTGTCCAATTCCGGCAATGATGACATCTGTGGTCATAGATTTTCCTGTCGTAGGGGTGGGGGTAGGGGGAGGTCTCAGACCTCTACCCCTACCGCGTTTTTTGTTATTTCATCAATAATTTCCCGCGCATTCGCACATAAGCAGCGTAATCAATTTCGGTGCGGCGGGCAATATAGGTTTGGGTTTTGATGGCTTTGTCACGGCGTTCCAGCAGACGTTCGGTGACGCGCAGGCCAATGGCATCGGAACCTGCTCCGGAACCGAACGAAACCATCAGGATGCGGTCGCCGGGTTGGGCAATATCCAAAGTGGCGGTCAGGCCAATGATGGCCGCCCCGGAGTAGGTATTGCCGATGACCGAGACGAGCAGGCCGGGCGCAATTTGCTCTTTGCTGAAGCCCAATTGTGCGCCGACACGGGTCGGGAATTTGGTATTGGGCTGGTGAAAAATAGCATATTGATAATCGTCCGCACTGGTACCGGTAGCATCAAGATAGGCCTGCCCCGCGGAGATGATATGATGAAAATACGCCGGTTCGCCGGTGAAGCGCTGGCCGTGTTCGGGGTATTTTTGGTATTCACGCCGCCAAAAATCGGGCGTATCGGTGACATAAGACAGGCTGCTTTCAATAACCGCCAGCGATTCTTCTGCCGGGCCAATGATGTAAGCCGCACCGCCCGCCGCGGCGGTATATTCCAGGGCATCACCCGGGCGGCCTTGCGCCGTATCCATGCCAATGGCCAGAGCGTAGTTTGCCATATTCGAGCCGACCAGGCCCATTGCCGCGACCATAGCCTCCGTTCCGGCTTTACAGGCGAATTCCCAGTCACCGGCCTGTGTGAAAGGCACAATCCCCAGAGCTTCGGCGACAATCGTGGAGGTGGGTTTTACAGCATAGGGATGCGATTCAGATCCCACCCACACGGCGCGAATTTCTTCGGGGTCAATGCCCGCACGCGCAACGGCATTACGCGCCGCCTCGATGGACATGGTGGCCGTATCTTCATCGGGGCCAGGGACTGCTTTTTCTTGAATGGGGGTACCGCCCGTTCCATCCGTCCAGATGCGCGAGATTTCTTTGGCAGGCAGGCGGTAGCGTGGCACATAGGCACCATAGCCGACAATTCCCACGGGGCGGGTGGGGATGAGGAGACGTTGGGAAGTCGGCACGTCGGGTGTCGGGCGTCGATCATGGGTCAGTTGGTCGGTTGATGAGGTCATTGGTTCTCTCGCAGTTTCATTGTTTTGAATAGTTCCTTTGCTCTGTCAATGCGTACAGTTTTTTCGGCGACCAGTTGGCGCGCCAGCCGTTCGATTTCTTCACCCTGTGCTCCGGCGGCGATAGCTACCTGGCGGGCGTGTAGATTCATATGGCCGCGCTGAATACCCTCGGTCGCCAGGGCACGCAAAGCAGCCAGGTTTTGTGCCAGCCCAACGGCGGCGATAATCTCGGCCAGTTGATTGGCGTTTCCGATTTGCATCATTTTTAGCGACAGTTTTGCGGTGGGGTGTACGCGGGTAGCTCCCCCTACAATTCCGACAGCCATCGGCAACTCCAAAGTGCCAACCAGATTGCCTTCGGCATCTTTGCCCCAGGTGCTCAGGGAAGTGTATTGTCCACTCCGAGCCGCGTAGGCGTGTGCCCCAGCTTCGATGGCGCGCCAGTCGTTACCGGTGGCGAGGACGACAGCGTCGATGCCGTTCATAATGCCTTTATTGTGCGTGGCGGCACGGTAGGGGTCAGCGGCGGCAAAAGCCCAGGCTGCAAGAATACCGTCACGAACTTCTTCAGCGGAAAAATCACCAAAGGCCAGTTCGTTCAGGGGAATAGTGCAGCGGGCACGCGCCAGGCGGCGGTCGGCCAGGTTGGAGAGAATGCGCAAATGCACGCGCCCGCCCGTGATGACTTCGACACGCGGGGCGAGGTACTCACAAGCGGTATTGACGGCGTTGGCGCCCATCGCGTCACGTACATCATAGATCAGATGCACCACTAAAAAAGTACCAATGGGCGAATCTTGGATGATGCGCACTTCGAGATCGCGCGGGCCGCCGCCCAGTTCTTTGAGGATGGGGTCAATTTCGGCAGCCGCCGCTAACAACTCAGATTTATGTTCGAGCAGGGACAAGCGAGCGCTGTGTGGATCAGTCACATTGAGAATTTGCATCTGGCCGATCATTTCGGGTGCTGTGCTGTGGGTATGGAATCCGCCCCCGGCGCGAGCTAATTTTGCCATAAAGGACGCGCCAGCCACGATCGATGGTTCTTCGACAACCATCGGAACGAGTAGATCGCGTAAATTCAC
>CALCSH010000588.1 GCA_937893815.1 uncultured Anaerolineae bacterium
GACTTGATTGCAGCAATGCCCGCCATATTGAAAAAAGCGCCAGATACCGTTTTGCTGATCGTAGGCGCACTGGCTACAAAATCCCCGTTAAAGCTGGCAAAATCCCTGGGCGTCGATGATTCGATTATCTTCACCGGCCCCACTCCCCATGCGGATATTGTGAATTATCTGGCGTTGGCCGATTTGGAAGCCCATTGGCTGAATCAGGAAGAGCCGGAACGTACCTCGTTGGGGATTGCCTCACTGGAGGCGATGCTGGCCGGTAAAGTTGTGTTGGCCGCCGCTAACCCCGATACCTATGGGTCTGGCCTCCTGAAAAATGGAGAGAATATCATGATTGTTCGGCCCGGCGAACCGGAGCAGTTAGCCCAAACCATAGTTGACCTATTGTTGGATGAAAATCGCCGCCGCGAGATTGGTCAGCGGGCGCGGGAATCGATTTCCGAACAATTTTCGTGGGATAGTATTTGCAACCAGACGTTGCAAATTTATCGGAAAACACTGGCGCAATAGAAGGATATGATGAAAATACTCACTATTTTAGGTACGCGCCCCGAAATTATTCGTTTGAGCCGTGTGATTGAGAAACTCGATCAGGTAAGTGAGCATATTCTCGCACACACCGGGCAGAATTATGACCCGAATCTGAATGAGGTGTTTTTTCAGCAATTGGGCGTTCGTTCCCCTAATTTTTATTTTAATGCTCGTGGCTCGTTGGGCGAGCAAATTGGGGTGATTCTCACCGAGACGGAAAAATTACTCTTGAGCGAGCGTCCTGATAAAGTGCTGCTCCTGGGAGATACCAACAGCGCCCTCTCTGCGATTATCGCCAAGCGCATGGGGATTCCGGTCTACCACATGGAAGCAGGCAACCGCTGCTACGATGACCGCGTGCCCGAGGAAGTCAACCGGCGCATTATTGACCATAGCAGCGATATTCTCATGCCTTATACCGAGCGCAGCCGTCAAAATCTCTTGCAAGAAGGTATTCCGGGGCGGCGTATTTATGTCACCGGGAATCCGATTTTGGAAGTCATCGAGCATTATGGCGGACAGATTGATGCCTCGAATATCCTGACTACACTGGACATCCACGCGGGCGAGTATTTCCTGGTAACGCTGCATCGCTCCGAAAATGTGGATACGGAAGCACGTTTGCGGCAATTTGCCGGGGCGCTGGACCAACTTCAAAAACAGTATCAACGCCCGGTCATCGTCAGCACGCATCCGCGCACGCGCTCCAAATTGGAAATGTTTGACGTCACCGTTTCCAATCCCGGCATCCGCCTGTTACAGCCCTTTGGCTTTTTCGATTTCGTCGCGTTGGAAAAAAATGCTTTTTGCGTGCTATCGGATAGCGGCACGGTTCAGGAAGAATGCGCAATTTTCGGTGTGCCTAACGTGACCCTGCGCGATGTAACCGAGCGCCCCGAAACACTGGAATGTGGCAGTAATATCCTCAGCGGTGCCGCCCCGACGATGATCCTGAACTGCGTAGAGGCCGTTCTCACTCAACCGTCAGACTGGCAACCGCCTGCGGAATATCTGGCGCGTAATGTCAGTCGCAGTGTGGTTAAAATTGTGACAGGTTACCTGCATTTATGAGTTCGCAATTGCCACTTGTTACCATCATTACCCCGGTGTATAACGGGGCAAAATATATCACTGCGTTAATTGAGAGCGTCGCCGCACAAGATTACCCGCATATTGAGCATATTATTATTGATGATGGTTCACACGATGACGGGGCGACTATTGCTGTGTTGAAACAATACCCGCACCTGCGCTGGTGGAGCCGCGAAAATCGCGGCCAATACCCGACCATGAACGAAGGGTTGGATACCGCAAAAGGTGAGCTGATTTGCTTCATCAGCGCCGACGATATTATGGCCTCGGGAGCGGTGAGTGCCGTGGTTGATGAGTTTTTACGGCATCCCGATTTCGATGGGGTCTATGGCAAAATGCTTTGGATGAACG